>USHR01000019.1 GCA_900554495.1 uncultured Collinsella sp. | reverse complement strand
CGAGATGAGCGCTAGTCTCGTGGGCTCGGAGATGTGTATAAGAGACAGGGGCGAATGTGACCTTGCGGCGACGGCCGAGGCGCTTGTTTGCGCTCACGAGCTCGGGTTCTATACGGTCTTTAATCCGGCGCCTGCCTGCGAGTTGCCTGCGGAGGCCTGGCCTGCGGTCGACCTGGTTTGTCCCAACGAGACTGAGTGCCAGGTGCTGACGGGCATCTTGCCCGCGGATGATGCGAGCTGCGTCGCGGCGCTCAATGCCCTGCTCGCCAAGGGTGTCGGAGCCGCGGTCATTACGTTAGGCGGAGCCGGGTCGGTTACGCTTGGCGATAGCGGCGAGCTGTTGCGCATGCCGGCGCTTTCGAACGAGGTGGTCGATACGACAGCCGCGGGCGATACGTTTATCGGCGCGCTTGCGGCTGCCCGCCTGGAGGGCCTTCCGCTCTTTGGGTGCATGGCCGCAGGTGCTCGTGCCTCGGCGGTAACGGTGTCGCGTTTGGGCGCGCAACAGTCGATTCCCACGCGCGCCGAAGTTGAGCGCGTGTTTGGTTTAGACGATTTAGTAATAGACGGAGAAGCGGAGTAGAACAATGGCAATCAAGAAGCTGATCCTTGATCTGGATATGGGTGTGGACGACGCGATGGCGCTCGCCTATGCAATCGCGAGCCCCGAGGTGGAGCTCGTCGGTATTACCACGTGCTTTGGCAACGTGCGCGTCGACCAGTCGGCGCATAACTGCCTGGCGGTGCTCGACCTGTTGGGTCGCCCCGAGGTGCCGGTGTACCTGGGCGCCGATCGTCCCATAAAGGCGACCGAGCCCTATACGCCGCCGGCGTCCACCACGCTCATCCACGGCAAGAATGGCATTGGTGGCGCAAGCGTGCCCGCCTCGCCGTACGAGCCGGTGGGCGCGACGACGGCCGAAGGCAACGCGGCGGTCGATTACCTGATCGATGCCGCGCGCACCTATGGCCCCGACCTGGTCTACGTGGCAACCGGTCCGCTTTCCAACTTGGCGCTTGCCCTGGAGCGCGATGCGGCGGCGATGATGTCTATCGGTCGCGTGGTGGTGATGGGCGGTGCCCTGACCGTGCCCGGTAACGTGAGTGCGGGTGCCGAGGCCAACATGGCGAGCGACCCCGAGGCCGCTGACGCCGTGCTGCGCTCGGGCCGCAAACTCACCATGGTTGGTCTTGACGTGACGCATCGCGTGGTGCTGACGCGCCGCGACATTGCCGGTTGGACGGGCTCGGGCACCATGGCGGGCTGCGCATTTGCGAGTATGGTCGAGCACTACATTGGCTCGTACGAGATGAACGCCCCTTACCTGGGTGGTTGTGCGCTGCACGATCCGCTTGCCGTTGCCGTGGCGATTGATCCCACGCTCGTGGGCGCACTTGGTTGCAACTTGCGCGTCGACCTGCTCGGCGAGTATCGCGGCCGCACTATCTGCGACGAGCATCGCCTGTCCGACCCCGACAAGAGCGCGCTTGTGGCACTCACCGTGGACGCCCCGCGCTTTCTGCCCGAGTTCAAGGCGCGCATGGCCCGCATCCTAGGCTAGGCTCGGGATCGAAGCACGCCCATCTGCTCGATGTGGCCGCTGGCGGGCCGACATCTACCGTTCGCCAGCCCGATGGTCCCCGGGGCGGGGAGAGCGCTATAATGCATTCTGCATCTTGGATTGTTACTCCTGTGTGGAGGCATGCCCAAGAGCAATACAACACGGATTGTTACGTAAGGCATGACCGCAATAGCACTGCTATTGGCTATCATGCCTTTTTCTGTGAGTGTTCTTGAAAGGAGGTTCACCATGCTTGCAATTAAAAAGCTTAACAACAACGCGGTTCTTTGCCGTGACGGACAGGGGCGAGATGTCATCGCCATGGGCAGGGGCGTCGGTTTCGGCGGAGATTTTCCTCGAGAGCTCCCTCTTTCTAAAATCGAGCATACGTTTTACGACATTGATCCTAAAGGACAAGATGTCATGAGGGATCTTCCCTCGGATATCGTGATGTTTGCGGCGAAAGTTATGGACATCGTTGCCAACGAACTGCCCTACGACCTCTCGACCAATGCGACGCTGTTCATGGCTGATCACCTGTCGTTTGCCGTTGCGCGAGCCCAAAAGGGGGTCCGCATCGCGATGCCTCTTGCCTATGAAGTGCGGGAGACGTATCCGAAGGAATACAAGGCTGCCCAGTTTATCGTCATGCGACTCGAGAAGAAGCTCGGAGAGCGGCTTCCCAAGGATGAGATTGCCAGTATTGCGATGAATCTCGTGAACGCACGGGTTGTTGAAGCCGTCAAAGCCACGGCCGAGCCCGCAAAGCAGTTCGACGATATGCTCGAGGACGTTATCGAGATTCTCGAAAGCGATTTCCGCATTATTGTCGACCGCGATTCCTTTGATTTCACCCGCTTCGCCACGCATCTGCGGTACCTGTTCAAGCGCATTCAAGCCGGCGAGTCGCTGAACAGCGCCAACATGCAGATGTACAAGAACTTTCGTGAGGAGTTTCCGCAGTTGGCAGAGTGCGTGAAGCATATCGGTTCCTATTGTCGTGAAACGTGGGACGCCACGCTCTCCGAGGAGGAGGAACTCTATCTGATGATCCATCTCAACCGGATCATCTCCAAAAAAGGATTGTAACCCGTAGCCATTCGGGGCATGACCTTTGCCGATTCGAACAGTAAGCCAAGATTGTGCAAAGGAGCCAATGATGGCAAATTACAAAAAGGTGGCAGAGCAGATTCTCTCCACTGTGGGCGGGGCGGAAAACGTGGCTTCGGTTACGCATTGCATGACGCGCCTGCGCTTCAACCTCAAGGATGAAAGCCTCTCGAATGATGAGAAGCTTGAGGACATCTCGTCTATCATCAGCGTCGTGCACGCCGGAGGGCAGGTGCAGCTGGTGGTCGGGCCCACGGTCGACAAGGTCTACGACGAGGTTTGTAAGCAGGGCGGATTCGAGGTCACGGTATCGATTGACGAGGAACTCGATGGCCCTCAGCTTAGCTGGAAGGAGCGCTTGGCGCCCAAGCACCTCTTCAATCAGCTGCTCGATGCCGTGAGCGGCGCTATCACCCCGATCCTTCCGATCTTTTGTGTCGCCGGTATCTTCAAGATGCTCGTTATTCTGTTTGGGCCCGAAGGCGCCGGTTTTATGTCCGAAACGAGCGACCTGTATCGGATCCTTTCCCTGGTGGGCGATGCGGCGTATTACTACTTCCCGGTGTTTGCCGCCTATAGCTCGGCTAAGAAGTTCAAAACGAGTCCTGTGCTGGCACTGCTCATCGCTGTTGTGATGATTTATCCCGACATGCTCGCTATTGTTGAGGACGGAAAGCCTTTCAGCGTCTTCGGCATCCCCATGCAGCTCGTCAACTACACCCAGGCTGTTCTTCCGGTCATCTTGATCACCTGGGCCCAGTCCTATGTTGAGCGCTTCTTTAAGAAGATCTCGCCTGATATGTTGCGCATTCTGATCGTACCCGTGGGTACGGTGCTCGTGATGTTGCCGGTCGCGCTGTGCCTCTGCGGCCCTGCCGTCCAATTTGTCATGGGCCTTGTGGCCGATTTCATCATTTGGCTCGCCTCTGTTGCCGGTCCCGCTGCGACCGCGGTTATCGGCGCATTCTGGAATCTGATCATCGCCACCGGCATGCACGTGCCGATCTATACCGCCATATTGCCCGCCGCGCTCCAGAACGGTTACGACGCCATCTTATACCCCGGCACCGCGGTTGTAGCCTACACCACGCTTGCCATCGCGCTCGCCTATGGCCTGCGCGCTAAGGGCAAGGAGAGTCGAGCCACGGGCTGGAACTTGTTCATCACCTATGCCTTCGGTCGCGTGAGTGAGCCCATCATCTACGGCATCCTGTTTCGCGACAAGAAGGCTCTTGCCTGGAACATGATTGGTGGTGCTGTCGGTGGTCTGCTGGTAAGCCTTCTTCATGCCAACGTCTATATCTTCACTGGCGTTGGTTTCCCATGGATGAACGTGCTCATGTTTGCTCAGGATATCATCCCCGGCACCATCGGGTGTCTTGCTGGCGGTGCCGTGACGTTTGCGTTGGCGATGATTTTTGGATTTGAAGGACAGGAGAAGATGCCGTTGAAGTCCAAGAGCGGCGATTCTGAGGCCGTTGAATCCGTCGAGGCATAAGAGGCTACTACACAAATATGCTCCCCAGCCGTTGCGCGGTCCGACCCCTTGGCCGCGCAACGGTACTGTGCTGTTGCGCGGCACTTGCCGAGTCCGTTGCGTTCGACAGTGTGGGCCGGGAATTTGATAGAAAGGACGACACCATAATGTTTAGAGAAGATTTTTTATGGGGCGGGGCTCTGGCTGCAAACCAGTGCGAGGGAGGATGGAACGAAGGCGGTCGCGGTTTAGCCAATTCCGACATGCTGCCGTTTGGCGATCAACGCATGGACGTCATGCGGGGAGACCTTGATCCGCGTGCGTTGGCACCCGACAGCTTCTATCCCGCTCGCAAGGGCATTGATTTTTACCATAGGTACAAGCAGGATATTGAACTGTTTGCCCAGATGGGTTTTAAATGCCTGCGCTTATCAATCGCCTGGAGCCGCATTTTTCCCAAAGGAGACGAAGCCGAGCCCAATGAAGAAGGCCTTGCCTTTTACGAGGATGTTTTTAGGACGTGTCGCGCGCATGACATTGAGCCTTTGGTGACGCTCAACCACTATGATGTCCCCATGCATCTCGTCGATGCGTATGGCGGATGGCGCGATCGCAGGTTGGTCGACCTGTTCGAGCGATATTCGCGTACCGTGTTCGAGCGCTATCGGGGATTGGTCAATTATTGGCTGACCTTTAACGAGATCAACATCATGACGCAGGCGTGCTTTATGGCGGCGGGGATCATCTTCGAGCAAGGGGAGAATCGCTATGCAACGGTTCACACGGCCGTGCACCATGTATTGGTTGCGAGCGCCCGTGCGGTCGGGGCGTGTCATGAACTGTGCCCTGGGGCGAAGATCGGTTGCATGCTCAACGCAGGTGTCTTCTATCCGGCTACATGTGATCCGGACGATGTGCTGGCTGCGCAGGCTGAGAATCGCAGCCATTACATGTTTACCGACGTCCAGGTGCGCGGTGCGTACCCGAGCTATGTTCTCAAGGAATACGCCCGCCATGGTTTTGAGGTGCCCTATCGGGATGATGACCGCGAAGTACTGGCTGCAAACCTGGTCGATTTCGTCTCGTTTTCGTATTACTCGACGCGCGTCGCAAAAGCGCATGCGGAAGGTCAGTTCGATTCGAACCTTCTTCGCTCGGCGCCTAATCCGTATCTAAAACAGGAGCCTTGGGGGAGGTTTATCGACCCCAAAGGGCTGCGCGTCACCATGAATGAAATCTGGGATCGCTATCAAAAGCCGCTGTTCATCGTCGAAAACGGTTTGGGTGCTCCTGATGTGCCGGAAGATTCGGGTGAAATAGAAGACGACTATCGAGTTGAATACCTGCGGGCCCACATCGAGGCGATGAGGGAGACCGTCGAGCTCGACGGGGTGGAACTCATGGGATATACCTGTTGGGGCCCGATCGATTTGGTTTCGGTCGCCACAGGACAGATGCGTAAGCGCTACGGGTTTATCTATGTCGATCGAGACGATAGCGGTGCGGGCTCGTTTGAGAGACGTAAAAAGAAAAGCTTCGAATGGTACCGACGCGTAATAGCAAGCAATGGCGAAGACCTTGCGTAATAACGTTAAGATGGACAAATGCGCCCGTTGGGGGAATAGTCGTGCCACTTCGCTTGACAACAGGCTAAACTAGCTATTAAACATTTACTATTCTGTTTAGATTGAATTTGCGGTCGTTTAGTTGCCGAGCCACGGGGCGGTCAAGCCACGATGCTCGGCCGCGACCGATGCTAAGGGGAACGATGGCTAAAGCAAGTGTTCGCGAGATCAGCCGCATCACCGGTTTTTCGCCTGCGACCGTGTCCAACGCGCTCAACCGCAAGCGCAGCGTGAGCGAAGAGACCGCCAAGGTCATCCTGGAGTGCGCGCAATCGCTTGGCTACCAGCAGTCGACGCAGCTCGAGAGCATTCAGTTTGTGCTCGCGCGCAAGACGGGCGCCATTTTGGACGAGAGCACCTTTCATCCCGCGGTTATTGAGGGCGTGGAGCGCCAGGCGCGTCGTCACGGTATGAGCACGAGCTTTGTCTCGCTCGACTTTAGCGACTTGGACGCCGTGCGTCCGCAGGTCGAGGGCCTGATCGCCGATCCATCCGCCGCTATCGTGCTGATGGGTACCGAGCTGGGTGAGGAAGACTATGCCTTGTTCGCCAACGCTGCCGCCCACTTGATCGTGCTCGATGGCTGGAGCGATCGTCAGTACTTCGATGCCGTAGTCATTGCCAACACCGACTCGGTGCTGCGCGCCGTGGACTACCTTATCGAGAAGGGTCACAAGCAAATCGGCTATCTGGCAGGCGACCTTCGCATCCGCAACTTTAAGGATCGCGAGCGCGGCTATCGCCAAGCGCTTGAGGATGCGGACCTTGAGGCCAACCCGACATGGCGCGTCACACTGGGCACCACGCTCGAAGGTGCTTATCGCGACATGGGCGCATGGCTCGACAGCGTCTCGCGCGACGACCTGCCGACGGCTTTCTTTGCCGAAAACGACGTGCTCGCCGTAGGCGCCATGCGCGCGCTGAACGAGCACGGCATACGTGTCCCCGAGGATGTCTCAATCATCGGCTTTGACGATCTGTCTTTGGGCGCCTTCTCCAATCCGCCGCTCACCACGGTGCACGTTCCCAAGCACGAGGTGGGCGAGATCGCGGTGCGCCGCCTGGTGGGCAACATCCGCAATCCCAAGAGCTATACCTGCAAGACGGCCGTGTCGACCTATTTTGTCGAGCGCCAGAGCGTGTGCGAGATCTAGGCGAAGAAAACGCCGGGGCGCAGGGCGGCAAAGCTCGCTAAGGCAGCCATATCTAACGCTGCTAAGAGAGGGTCCTTCGGGGCCCTCTTTTTGTTTCCCTTGTATGTTCAGTTTGTTTACATACCGTTTAGGCTGATTTCTCTACCGTTTACGGGACTTTCGCGCTAGACTATTAAACAAAAGAGTAAAACATTTAGTAAACAGAACAAAACGAAACATGCGTCTGTTTACTGAACATGTGATTAGGGGAGGACGTACATGGACAAGATCAAGCTCGGCTTTGTGCCCACGCGCCGCAGCATCTTTAGCGCGCCGGACGCAATCAAGTATCGCGGCCTGACGGCTGATCGCCTGCGCGAGATCGGCGTCGACATCGTGGATATCGACGACATCAATGACGAGGGCCTGCTGTTCGACGACAGCCACATTGAGCCTATCGTCAAGAAATTCCGCGCCGAGGGCGTCGATGGCATTATGCTGTGCCACGCCAACTTTGGCACCGAGTACGTTTGCGCTCGCCTTGCCCGCGAGCTCGGTCTGCCCGTGCTGCTGTGGGGCCCGCGCGACGAGCGCCCCGAGCCCGACGGCACGCGCCTGCGCGATAGCCAGTGCGGTCTGTTCGCCACCGGCAAGGTCCTGCGCCGCTTCCAGGTTCCCTTCACCTACATGACCAACTGCCGCCTGACCGACCCCGAGTTCGAGCGCGGCGTTTGGGACTTTTTGGCCGTGTGCAACGTGGTCAAGACCTTCAAGCACACCCGCATCCTGCAGATGGCCACCCGTCCGTTCGACTTCTGGTCGACCATGTGCAACGAGGGTGAGCTGCTCGAGAAGCTCAACATCCAGCTTTCGCCTATCCCCATGACCGAGCTTGTCCAGGCTGTGCGCGACGCCCAGGCCGACGAGCAGGCCATGGCCGCCATGCTTGCCCACATCAACGACAGCTTTGAGATCTGCATCCCCGAGGACAAGGTTCCCGCGGTCGCCGGTCTTGCCATCGCCATGAAGTGCCTGGTCGAGAAGTACGGCTGCAACGCCGGTGCCATTCAGTGCTGGAACGCTCTGCAGGACGAGCTGGGCATTATGCCCTGCGCCGCCAACGCCATCCTCAACGAGATGGGCATTCCTATCGTATGCGAGACCGATATCCACGGCGCCATCACCGCGCTGATGGTCGAGGCCGCCGACCTGGGCCGTCACCGCGGCATGTTCGCCGACTGGACCGTGCGCCATCCCGATAACGAGAACGGCGAGCTGCTGCAGCATTGCGGCCCCTGGCCCTGCAGCTGCGCGGCCGTCAAGCCCAAGCTCACCTACCCGCTGGCTTTCGATCACCCCGGCGCGCTGACGGCCGAGGCCAAGCACGGCGACCTCACCCTTGCCCGCTTTGACGGTGACAACGGCGAGTACTCGCTGCTACTGGGCAACGCCCGCGGCATCGACGGCCCGGCCGGCATGGGCACCTACCTGTGGGTCGAGGTCGACAACCTCAAGCGCCTCGAGGCCAAGATCGTCGAGGGTCCCTACATCCACCACTGCGTCGCCATTCACGCCAACGTGGTGCCGGTGCTCTACGAGGCGTGCAAGTACATCGGCATTGCCCCCGACTTATACGACCCGATTGAAGAAGACGTCAAAGCCTACCTGCGAGGAGAGTAGAAATGGCAACTATCGAAGAGCTTGAGTCCCTGCGTTGGGACCTTCGCCGCGATTGCGTCGATATCATCATGGCTGGCGCCGGCGGCCACATCGGCGGCGACATGTCGGTGATTGACGCCCTCATGACCCTCTATGCCAACCACCTCAACATTTCGCCCGAGACCGTCGACGATCCCAACCGCGACCGCTTCGTGCTCTCTAAGGGCCACGCCATGGAGGCTTACTACGCGGTGCTCTGCCACGAGGGCTATCTTGACCTCGACGACGTCAAGGCCCGCTTCTCCAAGTTCGGCAGCCCCTACATCGGCCACCCCAACAACAAGCTCAAGGGCATCGAAATGAACTCGGGCTCGCTGGGTCACGGCCTGCCCGTGGCCGTGGGCATGGCGCTTGCCGGCAAGATGGATGGCCGCGATTACCGCGTCTACACCATCATGGGCGATGGCGAGCTTGCCGAGGGCTCGGTCTGGGAGGGCGCCATGAGCGGCGGTAACTACCAGCTCGATAACCTGTGCGCGCTCGTGGACCGCAACCGCCTGCAGATCAGCGGTAGCACCGAGGACGTTATGAAGCAGGATTCGCAGGAGGAGCGCTGGGCCGCCTTCGGCTGGAACGTGCTCTCCATTCCGGGCAACGACGTCCGGGCCATCGACGCCGCGCTGACGCTTGCGACCGAGACCTGCGGCAAGCCCACGGTCATCATCCTCAACACGGTGAAGGGCTATGGCTCGCCCGTTATGGAGGACAAGGCCGCCTGGCATCATCACCTGCCCAACGATGAGGAATATGCCCAGATCATCGCCGATTTCGCTGCCCATAAGGAGGCCATCAATGGCTAACAAGATCGCCAATCGCAAGGTTATCTGCGACACGCTGCTCGAGGCCGCGAAGACCGATAAGGACATCGTCGTCCTGTGCTCCGACTCCCGCGGCTCCGCATCGCTCACGCCGTTCTTTGATCAGTATCCCCAGCAGTCCATTGAGGTCGGCATTGCCGAGCAGGACCTGGTGAGCATCGCCGCCGGCATGGCTTCGTGCGGCAAGAAGGCCTGGGCCGCCTCGCCGGCGTCCTTTGTGACCACGCGTTCGTATGAGCAGTGCAAGGTCGACGTTTCGTACTCCAACACCAACGTCAAGCTCATCGGCATCTCGGGCGGCGTGTCCTACGGCGCTTTGGGCATGAGCCATCACTCCGCGCAGGATATCGCCGCCATGAGCGCGATTCCCAACATGCGCGTGTATCTGCCGAGCGACCGCTTCCAGACCGCCGAGCTCGTGCGGGCCCTGGTCGCCGATAACAAACCGGCCTACATCCGCGTGGGCCGCAACCCGGTCGAGGACGTGTACACCGAGGACGAGTGCCCGTTCCAGATGGATCGCGCCACCTGGGTACGCCGCGGCACCGATGTAACGCTCGTCGCTACCGGCGAGATGGTCCGCCATGCCGTGGACGCTGCCGACCTGCTGGCCGAGCAGGGCATCTCGGCAACGGTACTCGACATGTACTGCGTCAAGCCGCTCGACGCCGAGGCCGTAATTGAGGCCGCCGGTGCCACGCGCGCCGTCGTGACCGTCGAGGAGCACAGCCCCTTCGGCGGTCTGGGCTCTATGGTCGCGCAGGTGGTGGGTGAGCATTGCCCGCGCCCGGTCAAGTGCCTCTCCCTGCCCGACGCGCCGGTCATCACCGGCACGAGCCCCGAGGTCTTTGCACACTACGGCCTGACGGGTGTCGGAATCGCCAAGACCGTTGCCGAATTCCTGCCCGCAGAGTAATTGGAATGTGACAAAGGGACCGTCCCTTTGTCACATTCGTTTTGAAAGGGGTGGCCATGGGCCGCTACATCATCGGAATCGATCAATCCACGCAGGGCACCAAGGCGCTGCTGGTAGACGAGGGCGGCCATTTGATTCATCGTGCCGACCGTTCGCATCGCCAGATTGTCAACGAGGCCGGCTGGGTGAGCCATGATCCGGCCGAGATTGCCACCAATGTGCTGGCCGTGGCACGTGCCGTGGTGGAGGAGACCGGGGTCGATCCGGCCGACGTCGCCGGCATCGGCATCTCCAACCAGCGCGAGACCACCGTTGCCTGGAACCGCACGACGGGCGAGCCGCTGTGCGACGCCGTGGTGTGGCAGTGCGCCCGCGCCCGCGAGCTGTGCGACAAGCTGGCCGCGCGCGAGGGTGTGGCCGAGCTGGTGCGTGACACGACGGGCCTGGTGCTCTCGCCCTACTACCCGGCGGGTAAGATGGCTTGGATCCTCGCGAACGTTCCCGCTGCTGCCGAGGCCGCGGCGGCTGGCGAACTGTGCCTGGGCACCATCGATGCCTGGGTGGTCTGGACGCTCACGGGCGGCGCAGAGTTCCGCTGCGACTGGTCCAACGCCAGCCGCACGCAGCTCTTTGACCTGCGCCGTGGCTGCTGGAGCGAGCCAGTGTGCGAGGCCTTTGGCGTTGACGTAGCCTGCCTGCCGCAGGTGACCGATTCCGATGGACTGTTCGGCACGACGGATCTGGGCGGCTTTTTGCCAGCGCCCGTGCCCATTCACGGCGTGCTGGGCGACAGCCACGCGGCCTTGTTCGCGCAGGGCTGCCACAGCCGCGGTATGGCTAAGGCGACCTATGGCACCGGCAGCTCGGTCATGATGAACGTCGGCGACGAGTTCGTTGCCAGCTCGCACGGGCTTTCGAGCTCGCTCGCATGGCGTATGGACGGCGTGACCGAGTACGTGCTCGAGGGCAACGTGAGCTACGCCGGTGCTGTCAAGACGTGGCTGCGCGACGATCTGGAGCTCATCAATAACCCCGAGGAAGTTACCGACCTGTGCTACGCTGCCAATCCGGCGAGCCGCGTCTACTTTGTGCCGGCGTTTACCGGTTTGGGCGCGCCGCACTGGGCGAGTGACGCCGAGGGCTGCGTATTTGGCATGACGCGTACCACGGGTCGCGCGGAGTTCGTAAAAGCTGCAGACGAATCGATTGCCTATCAAATCTTTGACGTAATTGACGCAATGGTCGAGGATTCGGGTGCAACGCTGGCAGAGCTTCGCGTTGACGGCGGTCCCACGCGCGACGCGTACCTGATGCAGTTTGAGAGCGATTTGGTTGGCTCGCCCATCCGCATCGCGAGCAACGACGAGATGAGCGGCCTGGGTGCGGCCTGGGCCTGCGGCATTGCGCTGGGCATGTACACGCGCGGTGTCGTCGACGTCTACGGCGCCCGCGGCATCGTGGAGCCGTCGATGCCCGCCGACGAGCGCGCTAAAAAGATCGCCGGCTGGCGCCACGCCGTGAAGTCAACGATTGCCTACACAGCCTAGAATGGTTTTTCTGGGACGGGGATTAAAAAAGGCTCTGTTAGACCAGGATTGACATACATGTGTCCCCACGGTGCCATATCGTTGACCCCATAGACCGCGATGATGGGGGCAGCATGAACGCCGAAGACCTGGTCCTCAACTTCAAGAAGGGCATGGCGAACCTCAGCAAGACCGAGCGCCGCCGCGCTATCGAGTCCGTCAGGGACGTGATCCGCGCGGCGGCGTTCGACGACGCGGCCGGCTCCGCCTACGAAATCGAACGCTGCCCGCGCTGCGGGTCCGCCGCGGTCGTGAAGAAGGGCAAATCGAAGAACGGCGAGCAGCGCTACCTCTGCCGGGGCTGCGGCAGGACCTTCGGCATGGGCAGCGAGCGCATCCTGGGGACGAGCAAGCTCCCGAAGGAGACCTGGATGGCCTACGCCGAGTGCTTCGTGCTCATGCTGCCCCTGCGCGAATGCGCGAGGCGCTGCCGCGTCTGCCTCAAGACCGCCTACACCATGCGCCACAGGCTGATCGAGTGCCTCTCGGCCTACTCCCCCTCGTTCAGGGTCGAGCGGGGCTGCGGCTGCGAGCTCGACGAGACCTATTTCCCCGAGTCGTTCAAGGGCAACCACGCGAAGGGGTCGTTCACGATGCCGCGCCCCTCCCGGCACCGCGGCAAGCAGGTGCACAGACGCGGGCTGTCGCGCGAGCGGATCTGCGTCATGACCGGAGTGAACGACTCGAACGAGACGTTCCTCGAGGTCACGGGGCGGGGCGCCCTTTCGAGGGAGCGCGCCATGGACGCGCTGAGGGGCCGCATCGCGGCCGGCTCGGTCGTCGCGACCGACAGGGCGGCCGCCTACGTCGGCGTCCTCGCCGAGCTCGAGGTCGCCGCGCACGCGGCCTACGACCCCAAGGACCGCTCCGGGGGGACCATCAACCGGGTCAACACCGTCCACTCGCTCCTCGGCGCCTTCATGGAGCCGTTCAGGGGCGTGTCGACGAAGCACCTCGACGCCTACCTCGCCTGGTTCAGGTGGTGCCGGACCTTCATGGCGACCGATTCCGGCGCGGCCGGGCGCACGGTCGCGCGGCAGCTCGCGCACGGCGTCTGCAGGAGCCGCGTCCGCGACATGTTCAACGTGGAGCCGCCCTACATGGACTACTGGGCCGCGCCCGCCGCATAGAGGCGGTAGAATGGTCGCACCGCGATACACGAGGAGGGGTGAGGCCATGCCGTCGAACATACCGGCCACGACGATCCGCATCGACCCGGAGGTCAAGAGGGAGGCCACGGCCATCCTGGACGAGCTCGGCCTGTCCATGTCCACCGCCGTCAACGCGTTCCTCAGGGCGCTCGTCCGAGAGGGCGGGATGCCGTTCGAGATGAGGGTCAAGACGCCGGCGCCCGACGAGGAGACGGCGAGTTAGCCGGCAGGTCGGCATGAAACGGCAGGGCCAGGCGAGCAACTCGTCCGGTCTCGGGCGCATCGCCCCTTGCCGGATTCAGATTCGACAAGGGGCGACCATTGTGCAATCGCAAGAAGATGACGGGGCGGAATGTCAATCCTGGTCTAACAGAGCCTTAATTTATCTGTTTTTATAGCACGAGCGAGGGATGCTCTTGTGGGTGAATATGACTATTCATACCGCTTGCCGGTTGATTTTGAGAATCGGGCTGAGCGTATCTTGCATCAAATGGTGACACATAATTTTTTCGCGAATTGAAAACCGCATAGCGGAACGCGGACCGCGCCCCGCCAAATGATTTCTAGCGGCTAAATAACGAATCATTGACGAAGAGAGCGCTGGCCGTGTCTGCAAACTTCGTATCAGTCGACGAGGAGTCGCTGCGCAAGAACATAATGAATCTGGTGAGGAAGACCGTCGAGAAGACGCTCAGCGCGCTGCTCGACGAGGTTGAGCGCGAGCGGCTTTTCATTAGATCCTTCCCAATATATTGAGGCCGACAAGTGGCAGCGTACGTGCGCTGCTCTTTATTGTGCGGGATTCAGGGAAGTGGGCGGCGTGATGGTCGAGATGTTACTGGCGAATGGGGCGGAGCTGGTTGCGGCCGTTATCGAAGGCCATTTTTTTGCACGCTTCCGCTGTCACGCTGTTTTGCTTCCTCTGAAAACCCGTAGACATCATGTTTCTCAAATTATAAACAGAAAAACTGTTTATAATTGAATTGTCTAAGAGGAGGTCACTGTGAAGCTTCTTAAATTAAGAATTGATGGGGTCACGCTGTTTAAGGACAAGCGTTTGGAGCTTGATTTTATTGCCGCTGATCGCGTTTTGAGCGATGAAGAAGGTAATTTCGCCGATGTGTTCCCGCTGCCGGTGGGATCCTCGCTCTATTCTCAGAATGTAATGGGCGTTGTTGGCGTAAACGCGTCCGGTAAGACAACGACTCTCAACCTTGTGCGCTTTGTGCTTGGCTATATGTCTGGCAGCTTTGTTATGCGACGCTTTGCAACTGGTTCCGATGTTCTCGGAAACTTGGAGCGCCAGGTCAATGTTGCCTGTGTATTTTTCGAAAAAGGTTCGGTATATCTTATTGAGTCCCAGCTTCGCAAAGTAGATGACGAAGCTGCAGATGATACTTCTTTTGCGGGATCGCTTACATTTGAGAACGAATGGCTTTGGAGATGTCCCACATCACGTGTCTCTAGAAAGGTCGTTTTGAATATCGAGCGCCTGAAGGATGTCTCTGAGCCTATCCTGGTTCGTGAGGGGCCTGCTGATGGCGACCTTGTTCTTAACGATGCCCAACGAACTTTCTTGGATGACAACATGTCGATCGTGTCTGTCATCACGGGCAAAAAAATAGTCTCGGTGGAGTCTCCCGAGCGCACGCTGCCTTTGACGAGTTTGCCAACCCCTGTTGTTCAAGCTTTTGATCCAAGCGTCGAATATCTTGTCTGGAACAAGGAAAACCAAGTGTTCCATCTTAAGTTTAAGGGAGAACGAGCGGAGCGGGTGATGAATGTCGCGATCGCGACTTCTGTCCTGTCAAATGGAACGGTTTTGGGTGCGGAACTGGTCAATCAAGCGATAACTGCTCTCAGAAATGGGGGCTATCTGATTGTGGACGAGATTGAAACGGGTCTTAACAGATCGCTTGTAGGTACAGTGATTGAGCTTTTTGCTTCTCCCGTTACGAACCCCCATGGGGCAACCTTGCTCTTTTCGACTCATTACTCGGAGCTTCTTGATGTGCTAAGACGTAAAGACAATGTATTTGTTCTTGTGCGCGACGATTCGTTTAAGACGGAGCTCATTAAGTATTCCGAGCGTATCAATCGGATTGAGAATAAAAAGAGCGATGTGATTATCAACAATGTGATCAAGGGATCTATGCCTAAGTACCCCGACGTTCAAGCGATGCGCGAGTATGTTTGCGAGCATATCAATGGGTAATCAGGCAAAAGACATTCTATCAAGTCGTTTTGTCTTGTTTAGCTGTGAAGGAACTGCAGAGGGCGCTGTTATCCAGGTGTTGTATGACAACGATTTGTTGATCGTTCCAAGAGAACGAGTGGTCAAAGACGCCCTTATTGTCGATCGTCCTTACACGCGAAAACGCAAGGCGTCCGAAATTGCAAACGACTATTTCTCGATGAACTACGAGACTGCTGGGGCTGAAGGGCTTGTGGTCGCACGGATTGTGGACAGCAGCGCTCCCAAGTTTGAGTTTCCAAAGCGTAGACAGAACGGCACTAAAGTGCTGAGTTTTGTTACTCGACCGGAGATCGAGATGCTTGTGATTCACGCCGAGGGTGCCTATCGGGATTGGGAGAATGCGACCAGAAGGGATAGGCAACTTAGGCCTAACGAATTCTGCAAACAGCGTCTTGGACTAGGCAAAATTAAAGAGAAGGACTTTCTTGAGGAATATTGGGGCAACGGCGAAAAACTTTTAAAAGCAATTAAAGCTCATGCGGAGACGAGTAAGCGAAAGAACGGAGAGCTTCTGCTGGTCGACTTGTTGAAATAGCAGATGAGTAATTGCCAGATCGAGTGCATAGATTAGATCATAACCCAGTCGTAGCGGACTCTAAGTGAGGCGATGACAAAGAGGGGTCGTTGTTCGGTTTCCGGCAACGGCCCTTTGACGTTTCCGCGACAACTTGATGTTATCGCGGATGCCGCTAATGTTGTTAGAGCACGCTTTGCAGGGCCTCATATTTCGGAAGTGCGGGGAAAAATCGAAAACCTCTAAGCACAACCTGATTTTTGCCAACAAAACCGCTGTTCGCGGAAGCGTAAAACAGGGGTCTGGTAGGCCGATTTCTGTTTTTCCCCGCACTTTCGGAACCACTCGCCGGAAGTATGCGGTAAATTCCGGAATCTATGAGCACACCGCCCTTTTTGCGCAGAGAAACTGCAGGTAGAAGCGTTGCGGTATTCCGGTGTGCTC
>USHR01000018.1 GCA_900554495.1 uncultured Collinsella sp. | reverse complement strand
CCTCGGCAGCCGCCCGTCGACGAATGGCCTCCTTCATTCCCAGAGGAATCTTGACCGACAACGTTGCCGTCCCCTCACCTGAGAGCGGGGGCCGTCCATGCACGATCCCACCAACGGTATGTTCGCCATCCGGAAACTCTCCGCGCTCGTACGACTCGCACCACGCGTCAATCATTTCATCCGTTACAACCTGACCATTAGCGGCCGTATACGTCTTGCCCATCATCGACCCCTTTGCCGAGCCTGTTCAATCTCCTGCCAAAATTTCTTCTGGACTGGAGACAAGGCATGAATGATAAGCCACCCACGGAGAAGCTCGACCGCGACAAGCTCCACGCTTCGTCCGTCTGGGAGCCATCCAATCGCAAGCCATCTCGGCGGCTCGTCCTTCGACTCGCGACGAATGCACTCAGTAACCGCAAGCCAAGCGCTAAGCACCTGCTGTTCTGTCAGGTGCTTTTTAGCGTTGGGATGGATCTCAACATCCATGCATCTTCTCCTCCATCTTACCCAATTTCGTATGACGAAAGTCCGCTGTCGCCAATTCTTAAGCCGGCACGCGTTGGAGGGCAGGGGTCGAAACAATGATTGAAGGACGCTCTAGTACGGCCCAGGCGCCGGGGCAGGAGCACATGCGCCAAGGACAAACGTTTTCGTAGCGCGCGAGGATATTGCCGTCGCGATCGATGAAGGCGATGTCGATGGGATAGGCCATAAAACACGTGTGGACCGAGGAACAGCGCGGAAACGCCATGACAAGCGGCAGGCCGTTGGCGGCAACCGGACGCCGTCCCAGCATGCCGCGCAGGCGCACGACAAACGACTCCGCCACCGCAAACTCGGCCGGCGTCCAACCCAGCCTGTTGAGTGCCCGCGCGTAGGCGATGTAGGACGAGACCGCGGTCACATGACCACCCCCGGACGCCATGGATCGACCGTCACCGCGCGCTCGTGCGACAACGTTGTCGGCGCCCCCAGCGAAACGCCAGCGATGCTGAGAGAAGTCGGCCACGGCTCATAGTGCATGGTGCATGTGTAGGTCCTAAACGTACCGGATAGGGAGAGCAGGCCACCATCCGATGCCTCCGCGCCTTGCTCGCTCGACACTTCGATCTGCAAGTCATAGCCTTCCATGGCATTCAGAATTTGAGTCTGAACCGTCGCCGAGGCATCGGCAGAGCTTTCGTCGCCCTCCCCCTCCGACGCCACGGCATGCGCCAACACGATGTCGGGCACCACGTGGTCGAAGCGCGCGACAGCGCTGGCAAAGATCATGACGTTGTACACGATGAGTGCCAGCACCAGCAAAACGGGCGTAACCACTGCCATCTCCACCGTCGCTTGGGCGCGCTCCTCGCGCAGACGCATGCGGATACTCATTACGACCCACCGCCCAGAGCGCCAACCAGCGTGGCGACATCGACGGTGAGTGGGATGGAGCCGCCGCCGGGCAGAGGAATCTCCGCAAGCGTGAACACCGTACCGCTAATGGTGCGTTCGACTTGATATTCCAACGCCTCGCAGAGCGCCTTGGGATCGGTCACGTCCAACGGAATACTTCGCAGCTTGTCTTGCGCTTGAGAGAGACCAGCAATGTCAGACCCCGGACTCTTAATGACGTTGGCGGAATCGGTCAGCACCGGCTTTCGCAGGCGCAAGTCGCACGGTTCCAGACCCAACGCCGCCATGGACGCCGAAACGGTATCGCCGAGCCACGATGCGATGGAGCCCAACGCGCCGCTGCCCCCTCCTAGGCCTTTAATCATCTCGTCCATAAGTTCGTCGGCCGAACCTTGGATATCACCGTATCCTACGAGCAGCCGTCCCCAAACATCCATGACGCCGTCGAGCACGCCGGCAACGCCGCCCGAGCGTTCCTTCAATGTCGAGAAAAATCGCGAAAGCACGTTGTTTTGCGCCGTTGCCTCATCGGGTGCCAACACCGCGGCAGAGATAGCACCGCGATCGCCAAGCCTGACTGCCGTGTTAAACGAGGAGTTAAGTTGATCGGGGCTGGTAATGTCACCCGAAACTGCAAAGGCGACCACGCCGTTGCGACCGGGCGGAGCGATACGCGGGCGCTCGCCCGAAAGCGCTTTAATGGCCTGGTCAAACGCATTGCCCGCACGGTCGGCCTCATCCTCGGTCTGACGCTCAAGTTCGAGTTCTTTGTTGCGGCATTTAACGTAGCCTTCCAGGGCGTCTTTGAACTTGTCAAAGTGGTATTCGAAGCCGTTTTCGATAGAAGTCGAAGGCGCTGCAACGGCACCGAGCGACGAAACGCCAAAATGGCATCTGTTGCATCTGTCCTGCCCGTCATAATCAGCAACCGAGGCTAGCCCGCCTGGCGACCCCTTCTTATAGTTGGGGCAACTCGTTCCGTAATGCAGATACGTCTTGCCATCGATGGCGCTGGTTGGCCACGCCGCATCAGTATAGAGTTCCGTCGCTCGCACCTCGTCAGCGTTGCGCGGCAACAGCGGGATATGGAAAGTGACTGCATCTCCGTCCTCGGTTACATATGCACGATTGACCTCTGTACTCGCATAGGTGTAAAACGCCTTGCGCGCCGCCGACTCCGCCTTCGTCTCGACGCTTGAGCCCTGAGGTGCCTCGTTTGCAAGGCGCAAGCGGTAATAGGCCTTCGCGCGATCGAGCGCCACTTGCGGCTCCCATGTGACACTCGAGGCATAGTGCGGATTCTCAATATCCGAAAGCTTCGCCAAGTTCTTCGCGCGTTCCCACATGCACGAACAGCTTCCGACTGCGCCTCTGTCCGATCCACCGCAGTCGGCAAGCCAGGCGCGTTCCTTGGCCTTTGACGTTTTCTCGGACGCTTTCTTCAGTTCCTTGGCAGCATAGTCAAGGTCTTTTGAGGTGCTCTCGATGGCATCGGTCGAGATCTCTGACCCTTTGAGCGCAGCGAAGTCCGACTCGGATGTCCTGAGCACGGCAAGCGCCGTACCGGTATAGGTCACACTATCGGTATCCTGCGCCGACACCGCCTGCGTGGCACGCGCGGCGATCAGATACGGCAGAGCCGTCTCGATTTTCTGTAAGCCTTCCGATGCGCTTTTGGCAAACTTGTTGCGCGTTTTAATGATCTCAATCCCGGTGTCGACCATATTGCCGGCAACTGGTTCGGCACCCGGGATGAGGATGGCGACCAGGCCCGTCCCGATTGTGGCAAACCCCGCCAGCCCCAGACTCAAGATGCTCGCATCAACCACCGTGGCAGCCGTGTGATAGGACGACACTACGTTGGCACCCGCCAGCGCGCCGCTATCGGCCGCCACCTGGGTATCCCCGGCACGCGACATGCTCCATATCGCCGCGGTCGACGAAAACAACAACGTGAGCACCACTAGGATGACCACGGCAGAAGAAAGCGTGGTGTAGGCACCGTCTTCGATAAACAGGTCGATACCGGCGCGGCCCATAAAGCCGCCTCGCTTGCGATGGCAGCTCGGACGGCGCGTCAAAACGCATCTAGACCAGAAACGCTTAATCCCATGCAGCAATCCACGAATCATAATCTCCCTCCAGCCATTCGGGACGTGATTGATACGAGACATCGACCTTGAGCTCAACGTAGCCACCCTCGGCGGTACCACCCATAGCCTGCGCAAACGCACCGATCACAGGCAACGGCTTGACCTCGCCGGAAACGGACACGGACGAGACGCCACCCGCATCGGCCCGGCTAAGCTCAATATCCCACGACAACGGCCCGCCGGCATGAAAGATCGAAACGTTGGGCACTGCGGCAAGCCGGCGGCGGGTGAACTCCTTAAGATCGTCGTCCTCCGCCGTCGTCGTGATCATGAGCCGCGCGGTCTCGGCGGCGGCAGACTCCATGACCGCGCGCGTATAGAGCAGGCACACCGGTTGCAGTGCGAGAAGGATGAGCGTCAGAAACGTCGGCAGCAAAAAAGCGGCCTCGACCGTAGACTGCGCCCGGTCCTCGCGCGCGATATCAATACAACGCGATGTCCTTAGCGCCCGCAGCGGCGTCGATAACCGACGTCGAGGCAACGCCATGGGATGCCGCCCGCTCGACCAGCGCCGCCAAGCGCCCGTCGGCACCGGCACGCCAAAGCCCCGCGATCGCCAGCACGATGGAAAGCAGCGCCACCGTGACGATGGCGTATTCGACCGTCGCCTGGGCAGATTCCTCGCGCAGGACGTCATGCATTTCACGACCCCTCCTTTGAGTTCGATGCCTGCGGGCTCAGGCGGATCACGCGCAGGCGGCACGAGGCATCGCCGGCATCCGCGGCAACCGTCACCATATCGACCCAGCCGCGCCCATCACGCACGATGGCGCCCCATACGTTGCCCTTAATATCGAGATAGCCGCTCAGGGCGAGCTGGGCCGTTGGCACCTCGCGGTAGGCGCGTAACATATCCGCCGCTGCCTCGGTCATCGGTCGGTCCTCGGACCATGCAAGCCGGACCGCAATCGCGTTGTCCTCAGGCGAATCCGTCGCAGTGCCAGACCGCTTGTCGAGCGTCCGCAAAAAGGTTTGCGCCGTGACAGCGACATCCGAATCGTCCGCATCTCGCATCTCATCTTTTTGAGACGCCACCGCCGAATCTGAACCTGAATCGAAGGCGGCCCCAGGACGCTGCTGCCGCGCGGCGTTAAGCCCCCAAAGCACCGCCGCTATCGCCACGGCCAGGCAAGCAAACACCAGCAGCACCCCGATGGGGTGCTCGCCCTCTACAGGCTGTTGATGCCCTCGCTGATAGCGTTCCATAGATCTTGGACCTTGCCTTTAAATGCAACGATGGCAATAATCGCGATCACCACAAGCACGCCCACCAAAATGGCGTACTCGGTGGTACCCTGCGCGCTCTCCTCCCGCAACAGTTCCTTGGCATGCTGGCGAGCGCGGATCGCCCGGCAAAAAGCCCAGTTCCAAGCCTTGTCAGCAACTTCGACCATCGTGTTCATGTATTCCTCCCTACATCATCCCGCCTGCTCCCAGCAGCGGGCCCAATATGGACAGAAGCAACGCCGGCAAGATGAGCGTGCCGGTGGGAATCAGCAGCTTGACGGGCGCACGCTCGATCTCACGCTCGACCGCGGCGCGATGAGCCGCACGGATCTCGCGACTTTGAGCGGCCAGCGTCTCGGCAAGTGGGGCACCCAGGGCGAGCGCCTGCCCCACCGTGATGGCAAAGGTCTCGAGCGCTCGCACGTCCAGGTCGCGCGCGGCGGCCAACAACTCGTCCTCACGTGTGCCCACGCCCACCTGCCACGCCATGCAGGCCCGCTCAAGTCGAAGAGCCAGCACTGACCGGCGGTTGGCACAGAAAATCTCAAGCGCCGCATCAAACGAAAGACCGGCCGAAAGACCCAAGCGCACAACATCGATCATCTCGGACACTTCGCCGAGCGACACTCGCGCCGGGCTGCCCGCTCCAACCGCGCCCTTCACTCGCGCGGTCAGGGCATCGACCACCGAGCGACCCGCGGCAGCGACCAGCACCGCCTCGCGCTTGCAGGCCCCTGCGATCTTGCGTGCATCCGCCCGATCCAAACCCGTCGCGACAAATACACTCAGGGCGCATAGGCAAGCCGCAACTGCAACCGGGGCGCTCATAGCTCCACCCGCATAATGCGCCGGATAACCACCAGGGCAACGGCGTTGAGGGCAAGACCCAGCACCACAGCGCCCGCGCCGGCAGGCATCGCAAGACCGCGACGAAAATCTGCCGAAAGCAGCGCCAACACCGCGCACATGCCCGCCGGCATCGCCGCGACCATATGCGCCGACATGCGAGCCTGCGACGTCTTAACATCCAGGCGGCGCTTGAGCTCAATGCGCTCCCCCACCATGCTCGACGCCTCGGACAGTAAGTCGGCAAGCGGAGCACCGGTGCGCTGAGACACCTTAAGCGCCAAGGTCACAAGCGAAAGGCCGGGAGCGTCGATGCGCACGAGCAAGTCATCAAGCGCGTCGGTCGCCGAGATACCGCAATCGATCGCCGCCGCCACCCGCAAAAACTCGGTATGCACCGGCTCTTGCGCATGAGCGCCCACAAAGCGCATGCCCTGGGCCAGCGAATGTCCCGAGGCAAGCGACATGGAAAGTGCGGTAAACGCCTCGGGCATGGCCTCTTCTACATCGTGTTGCTCGCGCCGGCTCTCAAAGCCGTCCCGAGCGGCGCCAGCGGCAATCGGAGCAACAAGTCCCAAGGCAAATCCGAAGGGCGATAACGACACCATCGTTAGTAAAACGCAGCAGACACCGCTCGATAGCAGCAGAAACGCCAAACGCCCCGAAGCATCTTCGATCACGAGGCCAAGGCGATGCGCCGGAGCCAGCGATGCCCACGAACGGGCGATCTTTTTCAGCAGATCGTTTTCCACCAGCTCGCGCGGCAGCTTCTCTGCCGCCGTCTCGAGCGCCTGACGCGCCAGCTCCGCCGGCGGCACCTGCGGCACACGAGGTTCCGCCCCGCACGCCGTCGCAACAGAAAACCCTGCCAAACCCCCTACGACGAGGGGCACAGCGACCTCCATTCGTCCACCTCCTCTTGTGTGAGCGTCCCCGACCGCAGGCCTTCTGCAATAAACGGCGGCTCGCGGTCAAGCGTCCAGGTGCGCTCGGCGGCATCGAAAGTCACATAGCGCTCGAGCTCTACGCCGCCCGACGCGGCGCGACGCACCCCCGAATACGAGGAGACGAAGCGCCTGCCATCGGCGTGGCGCTCGGACATCACGATGCCGTCGAGCGCCATGGCAATCTGCTCCTCGATGAGCTCGCTCGGCAGATCGATGCCATAACGTGCAAGCAACGTCAGACGCACCACGGTCTCCTGTTCTGAACCCGCATGAAGTGTGGTGAGCGACCCGTCGTGGCCCGTGTTCATGGCCTGCAACATGTCGCAGCACTCGGCACCGCGCACCTCGCCCACCACGATGCGGTCGGGGCGCATGCGCAGGGCATTGGTCACCAGGTCGCGGATCGTCACCGCGCCCTCGCCTTCAATTGAAGCCTCGCGCGCCTCTAGGCGCACCACGTGCGGATGATGCGCAAACTTGAGCTCGGCAGAGTCCTCGATCGTCACGATGCGCTCGCCGGTGGAAATCTCGCATGACAGCGCGTTGAGCAGGGTGGTCTTACCGGATCCCGTGCCCCCCGCAACCGCCAGGTCCTGTCGCAGCGACACCGCGCACGACAGCAGCTGCGCATACCAAAGCGGCAGCGACCCCAGCCCCACAAGCTCGTCCAGCGAGCAGATGCGGTCCGAGAACTTTCGGATGGTGAGAATCGGTCCGTCAATCGCCACAGGAGGAATCACCGCGTTGACGCGATAGCCCGTTTTGAGGCGGGCGTTGACGATGGGGCTGCGCTCGTCGATACGGCGGCCAAGTGGCGAGATGATGCGGTCGATAAGCACACGGATCTGCTCATCATCCTCAAACGCATGCTCGATGGGGTACAAGACGCCGCCGCGTTCAAAGAAAGCCGAGCGGCAGCCGTTGATCATGATCTCGGTAACGGTGTCGTCCTCGATGAGCGGCTGCAACGGCCCCAAGCCCACCACGTCATCCAAAATCTCGTCGATGATGGTCTCGCGCTCGGGCGTCGCGAGATCGGTCGGCTCCTCAACATTGAGCGCCGCCTCCACCGCAGGACGCAATTCCGAGCGGGCAAGTGCCGGGTCGACATAGGCGCTGATACGCGCCACTTCGTCGTAACCCATGCGGTCCATCACGGCGCGCTTGGTGCGTCGTTTCACCGCGCGGCGACGCCCCGCATCTACAGGCGCTGCCGCCGCTGCAGCGCCGGCAGCCTTAATCCTCGTTTGCAGGCTCATCGCTGATCACCCTCGCGCGACCAGGGAAGGCGGATACGCGGGCGCTCGGTACGCGTTGCACGATCGGCGACCATATCGCTCCAAGGGCCGACGGCACACCCCAGTTCCACGAGCATCTCGCGCGTGGCCTCGCGCACGCTGGTCGCAAAAGCGCTGGTCTGCCCCACTGCCTCGTCAGCGCGCCCAAACGCCATGAGCGCGGCGAGATCCTGCCCGCCATCGGCGATACGAATCTTGGAGCTCAACGCACAGGCGATCTCAAAGCGCATGGCGACGTCCTCGTCTGCCCCGCGCGCACCGAACCGGTTGAACACGGCGCTCATGCGCGTGCGCGGCACACCTACTCGACTTGCCAGTTCAATGACGCGCGACGCCGATGTCGCGGACGACACCGCCGCATCGCCAACGACCAGGCAACGGTCGCTCGCCGCCACCGCAGCCGCCACGGCGTCGCCCCAAAAGACCGAGGTATCGATAAAGACCACGTCGGATTCGCGACGCAGGACATCAAGCAGTAGCTCCACCGGACGTGCCATGAGCTCGGCTTGCTCGGGCGCCGCGACGGGACCCCAGAGCGTAACGCCCGGCGCCACGCGCATCGATGTGGCTACGATATCCGGCTCGGTGAGCGCGCCCGCCGCCGACGGCTCGATAAGTGCCGTCATATCGCGCGGAGCATCGACGCCTAACAAGTCGTAAAGGTTTCCAAACATCAGGTCCAGGTCGAGCACGGCGGCACGCAAGCCCAACAGCGACGATGCGTGTGCCATGGTGGCAACGATCGTCGACTTGCCGCAACCGCCCGAACCCGAAATGGCGCAGATGACCGGAGCTCGATGCTGCGGAGCGGTAGCGTCTGCCGGCGGCATCGGAGGCGGCGGGGCGGGCGTCGGTGGCAGCGTCCCCGTCTCCCCCGCCGCAACCACACGCTGCGTCCAAGCCGGCATGGCAGCTTGTTCGGTCTGCGAGGCAGGCTCGTTCTGCGCAATCTGCTCATGCTGCATCAGCGGCAACTCGCCGCACCCGGCAAAGCCCTCAACTTCGTCGAGTTCATCCGCCAGATTCACGCCGTGCACGTATCCCAAATCTACAGCCGGGGAGTCGCCAGCATGCTGCGCCGGCCCTCCAGCGTCATCGTATACAAGGGGGTTCCGGGGGCGCCGACCATGCTCGGCTTCCGCTTTTCCATAATCATCAACACGCGGGCCTCTTGTAGCGCGAGGCGCCCCGGGTTCCCTATCAACAAAAGCATCGGGCTCAATCGTCATGCGCCGATCGGAATCAACCGCCCCCTCGCCCGCGCGCCCGTTGCCGCATATACTGTGCGCAGCGATGACCTCGGTCGCCCCCGCGCGAAACAACCCCTCGATATCCGACGGATCGAGTGCTTCTATCAACACGACCACGCGACTCACGCGGCCTTCGGCCGTCAGGCGCGCAACAGTCTTGCGCACATCTTCGGTATCAAACAGAGACGCCGCGATGATGGCAGCCCCGCGGCGCGACGGAAACGCCCGAGCCATGGAAATCAGCCCGTCCAGGTCACCCACGCGAAGCACCTGTGCACCCGCATCACGGCCCTCGACTTCCCGCTGCAACAGCCCGTAATCGCCGCACGCGCAGCACGCAAGCCAGATCGCCTTCATCACTCGTCGCCTCCGTTCTTTTTGCCGCGCGCCGTGGCGGGAATCGTCAAGCTGACCGTTCCCTTGCCCGATGCCCCCAGCAGTTCCTTGACGTCTTCGGGGTCAGCCGCCAGCGTCACCCATTCGATCTTGCCCTCGCGCGTGGCACCGGAATCCTCACTGGTATCGATCACGTACGCGCCGCACAGCCGATCGGTTACGCCGTCTTTTTGCACATACACATCCACGTAGCTGCCCACGCCCGTGGCGCCGCCGACCGAGTGCTCGGCATCGACCGCCACCGAAACGGCGACCTTGCCCTTAGGCACCTCGAGCTTGTGGCTCTCGGCCTTGGTGTAGACATTGCAGATCACGGCGTTTTTGGGAATACGCGAAGTCGTCACGTCGCCGCGCACCTGGCGCAGCTCGGTCACCGCGTCACGCGGCAGCAGACTTGTCAGCCATTCCTGGGTTATGACATTGGTCTCATCGAGGGTCTCGCCCACATCGATATCGCGCGCCGCGACGCATACCTCGACGCGATCGCCACCATACTTGGCCAAGGTCTCAGCCTGGACCTGTTCGGCTTGCGAGCGGATCGACGAGCCGTAAACCATGCAGAGCAGAGCAGCGAGCACGCCCGCGACCAGACTGATGGCGATGCGCTTGCTCTTGTTCACGGCCGCTCCTCTCATGGCAGTGCCGGGCGAATGCCCGTACCACCATTGTCTGGGTGGTCAGAGTGCAAAGCGGCGCAATCGCGATCTTGGTTTTCGATGTCAAACCAATCGCTGACCAAAAGCTGACCAGCCCGTCAAGCTCGTGGCAAGGTTTTGGTCAGCACGTCAGCAAACTGCATGTTTCGAGGCTTTTCCGCAGCAAAAAAGCCGTCTCCCGAACAGTTGGGAGACGGCTGTCATAGGAAAAATCAATTACAGATGGACATCGGGATCGAGCATTTGAGCGCTCACGCGCATGGATGACGCCAAGTTTTGGAACGTTTCCAGGCGCAGGCTGTCAATCTGCCCGGCGCCCTCGGCCTCGCGAACGGCGCAGCCCGGTTCGTGAGTATGCGTGCAGTCGCCAAATCGGCACGCACGCGACGCCTCGACGATCTCGGGAAACGCGCGTGCCAAACCCCGCTCATGCCCTACGAGCGGCAGACTGCGCAGGCCCGGGGCGTCGGCAATAACGCCGGCATCACCCGGAAGCGCCACCATCACGCGCGCGACGGTGGTATGGCGGCCCTGGTCATCGCGCTCGCGCACGCCGCCGGTCGCCAATGTATCGTGACCCAGCAGCGCGTTGAGCAGCGTCGACTTGCCAGCACCCGATTCACCCAAGATCATGGCGCAGCTCCCGGCGGGCACGCAGGCGCGCACCTCATCCAAACCACGGCCCTCGGCAGAGGACGTCACGATTACGTGCACGTCTGGACCCACCAAGCGGCGCACGCGATCCAGGTCGCGTGCAAGCTCATCGGCGTCGCATCGGTCGGCCTTGGTGAGTACCACCACCGGCTCGGCATCGCAGTCGAGTGCCAGCACCAGCGAGCGTGCCACGCGGTCGAGCAACACCTCGCCGGCGCCAAGCGCCTGCACGATCAGAACGCTATCCACGTTGGAGCAAAGCACCTGACGTTCGCCGCGAGCGCGTCCACGCCAACGCTCAAAACTCGTGCGGCGAGGCAGCACGCACTCGATCACGCCCATGTCGTGCCCGGGCGCACGGCGCACCGCCACGCGGTCGCCCACGGCTGGCAGCAAAACCTCGTCCTCACCACGCGACTTGGCAAACCCCACGGCATGCTCGGCACGAAAGGTATCGTCGGCAGTCGCTACCAGCGGAAACCCGCGATCCAGGCGCACCACGGTACCAAGTTGCGTCTGCTCGGGCTCCTCGGCCTGGGCACAAAAATCATCGAAGGCAGCCTGCTGAGCCTCATCGATCGGTAGGTCGTCGAACGCCGGAACATCCTGCAGCGCGTCGAGTCCCGGCACGCTTGCCAGCAGTTCCTCGGCAGACGCGGGGGCTTCGGTCGCAAGCTTCCGACGACGATCGCGCTTAGCCCGCGCCCCCGTCGTCTTTTTCTTCGCCTTCGCCTTAGCCTTGCCCACAAGCGCCTCCCAGCACCACAAATCACAACTGAGCAGGTATTTTAAATCAAAAAGAGCTGGCCGGGCAAAGCCCGACCAGCTCACAAACTTTCCCTCAGCTCATGGTCCCGAGAGGCTATCCGAAGGCCCGCCCGCCGGGAGGGGTTTCCTAAGGGCACATCCTTTATTCAAAACGAGCGGCCGAGCAATTGCTCGGCCGCTCACCTTCTTTCCCTCAGCCCTTTTTCATCCGCGCGGGAGTAAAGCCAGCAAGGATACCGTAGGGCCCACCCCGGGAGTGTTTTCTTCTGAGCGATCCCGCAGCGCGAAGCGCGAGGACCAGCGAAGAAGAAAACACGCAGGGGCGGGCCCGAACAAGTTAACTTACTCCTTCTCGACCGCGCGCATGATCGCCTTGTAGATCTCCATCAGCGGGATGATCAGGAAGGCCAGGCCCAGCGCGGCAAGAACGCCCTTGAGCTCAAGCGTCACGGGGCCAAAGAACATCTCGGCAAGCGTCGGCTGCACGGTTACGATCACCGTCAGCACCAGCGCCAGCGCGGCGGAAGCCCACAGCCACTTGTTCTGCTTCTTCATGCTAAACAGCGACGCACGACGGCTGCGCATATTGAAGCAGTGGAAAATCTCGACCATGTTGAGCGTGATGAACGCCATCATCACGCCTTCCTCGTCGGCATTGCCGGCGATCATATCGGAGATGTGGATGTAGCCCATGTCAAAGTACACGCCCACAAAGAAGCTCGCCAGCACCAGCACGGTGATGATCAGGCCCTGGACCACGCAGTCCAGACCCATATTACCGGCAAAGACGCCGTCCTTGGCGTTGCGCGGCTTGCGCTTCATGATGTCGCCCTCGGCATCCTCCATGCCCAGCGCGAGCGCGGGGAAGCAGTCGGTGACCAGGTTCACCCACAGCAGCTGCACCGGCTGGAAGATGGTAAAGCCGATGAGCGTGGCGATAAACACCGAGAAGACCTCGGCAAGGTTAGCCGAAAGCAGGAACTGAATGACCTTGCGGATGTTGTCGTAGATGCGGCGACCCTCCTCGCAAGCACCGATGATGGTGGCGAAGTTGTCGTCGGCAAGCACCATGTCGGCGACGTTCTTGGTAACGTCGGTACCGGTGATGCCCATGCCCACGCCAATGTCGGCACGCTTGATGGACGGGGCGTCGTTGACGCCATCGCCCGTCATGGCCACGATCTGGTCGCGCGACTTCCAAGCCTCGACGATGCGCGTCTTGTGCTCGGGCTGGACGCGAGCGTACACGCCGTAGTCCTCGATGTGCGCGTCGAGCTCCTCGTCGCTCATGCGATCGAGGTCGGCACCGGTGATGGCATGGCTGCGATCGGTGACGATGCCCAGCTGCTTGGCGATGGCCACGGCGGTGTCGATGTGATCGCCCGTGATCATGACGGTGCGGATACCGGCATCGTGGGCCTCGCGGATGGCGTCGGCGACCTCGGGGCGGACCGGGTCAATCATGCCGGATAGGCCGCAGAAGACCAGGTCGTGCTCGAGCGCGGCGGGGCTGCAGTCGCTCGGGACCTCGGTGTAGGTGCGGCTTGCCAGTGCCAGTACGCGCAGGGCCTCGTCGGCCATGGCCTTGTTGGCGGCCACGAGCTCGGCGCGACGCTCCTCGGTCAGGGGGACGACCTTGTCGCCCTCGTAGATATGGGTGCACAGGCCAATCACCACGTCGGGTGCGCCCTTGGTGTACTGCTCGTACTCGCCGTCCAGGGTCTCGACGACCACGGACATCATCTTGCGGCCCGAGTCGAACGGGGCCTCGCCCACGCGCGGGTGCTCGGCGGTCAGGCCAGTGAGACCCGCCTTGCCGGCATCGTTGACGAGCGCGCACTCGGTCGGCTCGCCCACGGCCTCGCCCAGTTCCTCGTCCCACTGGGCATCGGAGCACAGAGCCATGCCGGCCAGGAACTTCTCCTTAGGCGCAGCGAGCTCGTGCTTGACGACGGTCATTTTGTTTTGGGTAAGGGTACCGGTCTTGTCGGAGCAGATGGTCTGCGTACAGCCGAGGGTCTCGACGGCAGAAAGCTTACGGATGATTGCCTGGCGCTTGGCCATCTTGGTCACGCCAAGCGAAAGGACGATAGTCACGACGGCGACCAGGCCCTCGGGGATGGCAGCGACGGCGAGCGAGACGGCAACCATAAAGGTATCGAGCAAGGCAGTCGGGTCGGTAAGGACGTTACCCACGCCGTGGCGGATGATGTCGACGCCAAAGATGACGACGCAGATGACGATAACCATGATGGTGAGGATGCGGCTGAGCTCGGCAAGCTTCACCTGCAGCGGCGTGAGCTCTTCCTTGGCCTCGGCCAGGGCGCCGGCGATCTTACCCATCTCGGTGTTCATGCCGGTGCCGACCACGACGGCGCGGCCGCGGCCGTATACCACGGTGGAACCCATGTAGCACATGTTCTTGCGGTCGCCGAGCGGCACGTCGTCGGTGCCGGCGGCGAGCTCGATCACGTTGGCATGCTTCTCGACGGGCACGGACTCGCCGGTAAGGGCGGCCTCCTCGATCTTCATCGTGGCGCTCTCGAGCACGCGGCAGTCGGCCGGGACGGAGTCGCCCGCCTCGAGCATGATCACGTCACCGGGCACGAGCTCGGCACTCGGCAGGTGCACGAGCTTGCCGTCGCGCAGCACCTTGGACTGCGCCGCGCTCATCTCCTGCAGGGCCTCGAGGGCCTCTTCGCTCTTGGCTTCCTGGACCACGCCCAGCACCGAGTTGACGATAACGACGAACATGATGATGGCGACATCGGCAAAGTCCGCCTCGCCCTTGACCATGCCCGTGAGCGCACTGATGACGGCGGCAACGATCAGCATGATGACCATGGGGTCGGCCATCTGCTCAAAGAAACGCTTCCACAGCGGCGTTTTCTCGGCTTCCTCGAGCTTGTTAGGGCCTGTCTTGGCGAGGCGCGACGACGCCTCGTCGTTGCTCAGGCCGAGGTTCTCATCGACGCCCTGGTCGCTGAGCACCTCCGCCGCGGCGGACAGGTATTCCTTTTGCATATAGAGTCCCCTCCTGGGATTCGGGCCACTCAGCAGATTGATGCCCGATCATAATTCCCAGGAGAAGGGCAAGGGCTCATCAAGGCTGCCGTGCTGAGCGGCAGTTGATAGTGGAGCTATGGTACCCCAAAGCAGCGCGTCTAGCCAAAACATTCCAATTGGAAACACGGCTCGAGTGCAACGATGCAGACCGTGTGATGCTCAATATTGATAAAACGTTTTTTCTTCGGCACATCGTCAAACTGAAATATCGCCCAGATAGCAGCGGTCAGAACGGTTGGTAAAGATTTTTCATATACCGTTTTTTCGCAAAAAATGAACTTCTAATTCGGCATACGGTCGATTTTTTGGGGTATTCGGTCGCCATTTCGTTATAATCATCTCAGTTTTATTTCTTATGGTTTATCTATCAGCGCAAGACGATGTCAGATGGAGGTCTGAATGTACAAGCGCACCAAGATTGTATGCACCATGGGTCCCGCCTGCGATAGCGACGAGACCATCCGCGAGATGATCAAGGCGGGCATGAACGTCGCCCGTTTTAACTTCTCGCACGGATCCTACGACGAGCACCACGGTCGCATCGAGCGCGTCCGTCGTATTTCCAAGGAGCTCGGTCTGCCCGTCGGCATCCTGCTCGACACCAAGGGCCCCGAGGTCCGCACCGGCCTTCTGGTCGACGGCAAGAAGGTTGCCGTCAAGACCGGCGATAAGATCGTCGTCACCGCTCAGCCCACGTCCGAGGATTTCCACGGCACCTCTGAGCACATCTCCCTCGACTACCTGGCTCTGCCCTCCGAGGTCGAGAAGGGCTCCCTCATCCTGATTGACGACGGCCTGGTTGCCCTCGAGGTCGAGTCCGTCGACGGCCAGGACATGACCTGCGTCGTCAAGAATGACGGCCTGATCGGCGAGCGCAAGGGCGTCAACATGCCCAACGTCAACATCTCGCTGCCCGCCATCACCGAGCGCGATCGTCAGGACATCCTCTTTGGCCTGACCGAGAACATCGACTACATCGCCGCTTCCTTCATCCGTGACGGCGAGTCCGTCCGCGGCATCCGCGAGCTTTGCCGCGAGAACGGTGGCGAGCACGTGACGATCTTCCCGAAGATCGAGTGCGCCCTGGGCGTCGAGAACTTCGACGAGATCCTCGAGGCTTCCGACGGCATCATGGTCGCCCGTGGCGACCTGGGCATCGAGATCAAGCCCGAGCTCGTTCCGCACATCCAGAAGGAGATCATCGCCAAGTGCAACGCGGCCTACAAGCCCGTTATCACCGCTACGCAGATGCTCGACTCCATGCAGCAGAACCCGCGCCCGACGCGCGCCGAGGTTGCCGACGTTGCTAACGCCATCTACGACGGCACCGACGCCGTTATGCTGTCCGGCGAGTCCGCTGCCGGTAAGTACCCGGTCGAGGCCGTTAAGATGCAGGCCAGCATTGCTCTCGAGACCGAGAAGTACCTCCCGGCCCACGCTCCGCTCGAGGTTCCGGCCGACGCTCATGGCACCCGCGTTGTCAACAACGTTGTGGGTATGTCCGCTGTGAACATGGCTACCACCGTTGGCGCCAAGTGCATCACCGTGCCGACGACCACCGGTCGTACCGCTCGCCTGATCTCGCACTTCCGTCCCAACATGCCGATCTGCGCGTTCTCCCGCCACGAGTGGGCCGTCCAGCAGATGATTATGTACTGGGGCGTTATCCCGCACCAGGCCGAGATTACCCAGGGCACCGTCAACGGCACGATCGTCAAGGCGATCGAGACCGCTAAGGAGCTCGGCTACGTCGAGGCCGGCGATCTGACCGTCGCTACCGCCGGCGATCCCCGCATGAGCGTCCAGCTCGAGGACAAGGTCTCCTCGACCAACGTCGCTTACGTCGCTCAGGTGCGCTAAAACGCACTTGCAAGCAGATTTGCATTGCAAAAGGGCCCGGAAGGCTTTGCCTTCCGGGCCCTTTTTTAGGACCTACTTCATATGCCGCTTCATCGATTTGTGATCAGTCGCGAACCTTTCCGATGCCGAGCGTACCACCGAAGACGCCCTGCGACGGGAGCTGTTGGTCAATTGGGATGAACTGTTCACCGTTAAGCCGGCCGGCTAGCAGCTAGCAATCAGGGGGACTGCGGGAACGCCAGAAGCAGCAACGCGAGTCGCAAATCCCGCCTCGGTCAGCTCGATGACCTCGGTAAACGTTGCATCGAAAAACTCCTCGGTTAGCAGGCGGTATGGCGGATGGTCGGGCTCACCGGGGTTTTCGCGTACAATCTCGTGCATGACGCCGATGGTCTTGAGCACATATTCTTTATGGATGGGATACTGCCCAAAACGCGTCGCAGCGGTATACAGGCGATCGGTCG
>USHR01000017.1 GCA_900554495.1 uncultured Collinsella sp. | reverse complement strand
TCGCCGCTGATGCCCGAGGTGCCGTCGATGATAAGCGTGTGCTGATGGTTGGACATGGAATGCTCCTTAACGGGCGCGGGGTGTGCCGGCGCTCAGATGATTGATAAGACTTGCCTGGTAGGCGGCACCAAAGCCATTGTCGATATTGACGACCGAAACGCCGCTGGCGCAGGAGTTGAGCATGGCGAGCAGCGCGGCCACGCCACCAAAGTTCGCACCGTAGCCCACGCTGGTGGGAACGGCGATGACCGGACAGCTCACCAGACCGCCGACAACGCTCGCCAGAGCGCCCTCCATGCCGGCGATGGCGATGACCACCTGCGCCTGGGCAAGTTCCTCGGCATGCGCGAGCAGGCGGTGCAGGCCGGCGACGCCTACGTCGTAGAGGCGGTCGACCTCGTTGCCGTAGAACTCGGCCGTCAACGCGGCTTCCTCGGCGACGGGCAGGTCGCTCGTGCCGGCGCAGGCGACAACGATGCGTCCGTTGCCGGTAGGGGAGGGCTTGCCGCCCACGAGGGCGAGCTGTGCGTCCGGGACATATCCCAGGTCGATGCTGTCGTCGAGGAGCTCCGAGGTGCGGGCTGCCTTTTCGGCGTCCACGCGCGTGACCAGTATGCGCTCCTGGCCGGCATCGCGCAGCGCCTCGATAATGGCGGCAATTTGCTCGGCGGTTTTACCGGCACCGTAGACAACCTCGCCGGCTCCCTGGCGCACCCCGCGTGAAAGATCGAGCTGCGCAAAACCCAGATCGGCGGTCGGCGCCGTCTGGATGCGCGTGAGGGCGACTGCCGGGGTGACTGATCCGCCGGCAACATCGCTCAGCAGCTGCTCAAGATCTCGCTTATCCATATATGTTCCCTTCGACGGCGCAAAGTCTAGCACTCAAAGGGTATGTTTCCGAACACTAAGACAAAATTGTTCGGAAACTATAGGACAGACTGATTCAATTGTTAGACGGATCGGCTAGTCACGCAGGATGATGTCCATGGCGAGCATCAGGTTGCGCTCGTCGATGGCAAACGGGGCGGCCTCGCGCGTCTTGGGCTTGGCGCAAAATGCGATGCCCGTGCCCGCGGCCTGAATCATGGGGATATCGTTGGCGCCGTCGCCGATTGCCACGGTATGGGCCATGTCGACACCGCACTCAACTGCCCAGTCCAGCAGCTGGATGAGCTTGGACTCCTTGGTTACAATGTCTGCCGCCAGCTTACCGGTGAGCTTGCCGTCCACGACCTCCAGGCGGTTAGCCAGGCAAAAGTCGATGCCCGCGGCGGCTACGATCTTGTCGGCGACCTCGTGAAAGCCGCCGCTTACCACGCCGACTTTCCAGCCCTTGCTGTGCGCCGAGCGCACAAGCTCCAGCGCGCCAGGGGTAAACGTCACGCGCTCAAACGTGCGCTCGAACACGCTCTCATCCAAGCCGGCAAGCAGCCCCACGCGCTCCTCGAGCGCCTGCTTAAAGTCCAGTTCGCCGCGCATGGCGCGCTCAGTGATCTTCGCCACTTGCTCGCCTACGCCGGCCTCCTCGCCCAACAGGTCGATGACCTCCTGGTTGATGAGTGTGGAGTCGATATCCATAACGATGAGGCGTGCAGTCATGGCGGGCCTTTCCGAGTGCAGTTGTATTGGGGCACATTGTCGCACGTGGCACGCCTTGGCGACGGCCGCGGTGCACCAATTGTTTCGTCTCCGTCAAGTCTTTGGGCATGAGCTACTTTTCCGCGGCACATCGACACAGGTGCGATAAGATAGAACGCCATGTCCGGCTGCGCGGTTTACGCAGGCTGGGCAAATCTGTACGACGCCGCCCGGAACGACACGGGGCGGCACAGATCCATAAAGGAGGATCACTGGTATGAGCCAGACCCGTCCCATTGACGAGCATTCCATGCACACCCGTACCTGCGGCGAGCTTCGCCGCGAGAACGTGGGCGAAGAGGTTACCCTCACCGGTTGGGTGAGCCGTCGCCGCGATCACGGCGGCCTTATTTTCTGCGACCTTCGTGACCGCGAGGGCATCACGCAGCTCACTTTCGACCCCGAGCACTCCGACGGCGACGCCTTTAAGATCGCCGAGACCATGCGTCCCGAGTGGCCCATCAAGATCCACGGCGTCGTGCGCGCTCGTGGCGAGGAGACCACCAACGCCAAGCTCGCGACCGGCGAGATCGAGGTCCTGACCGACCACGCCGAGGTGCTCAACACGTCTGTCACCCCGCCGTTCCAGATCGAGGACGGTATCGAGACCAGCGAGGACACCCGTCTGCGCTATCGCTATCTGGACCTCCGCCGTCCCGAGATGATGGCTAACCTCAAGCTGCGCTCCGACTTTACCTTTGCCATTCGCGAGGCGCTGCACAACCGTGAGTTCATGGAGGTCGAGACGCCCTCCCTGTTCAAGTCCACGCCCGAGGGCGCTCGCGACTTCATCGTTCCCAGCCGTATTCAGCCGGGCAACTTCTACGCCCTGCCGCAGTCCCCGCAGCTCCTGAAGCAGCTGCTCATGGTCGGTGGCGTCGAGCGCTACTACCAGGTTGCCAAGTGCTTCCGCGACGAGGACCTGCGTGCCGACCGTCAGCCCGAGTTTACCCAGGTCGATATCGAGATGTCCTTCGTGGACCAGAACGATGTCATGAGCGCGCTCGAAGAGGTCCTGGCCGATGCCTTCGGCCGCATGGGCGTCGAGATGCCCACGCCGCTGCGTCGCATGGACTACTGGGAGGCCATGGACACCTATGGCTCCGACAAGCCCGATACCCGCTACGGTATGCACCTGGTCGACCTGACCGACATCTTTGCCAACTCCAAGTTCAAGGTCTTTGCGACTGCCGCAAACGAGGAGGGTTCTGTCGTCAAGGCCATCAACGCCAAGGGCGCCGGTGCCTGGGCACGTGCCAAGATCGATAAGCTCGCCGGCGTGGCCTCAACGTTTGGCGCCAAGGGCCTGGCCTGGATCGCTTTTCGCGAGGACGGCTCCATCAACAGCCCCATCGTCAAGTTCTTCTCTGACGAGGAGATGGCGGCTCTGCGCGAGCGCATGGACGTCGAGCCCGGCGATCTTGTGATGTTCGCCGCCGGCCCGCGCCTGCTCTCTGACGAGATCCTGGGTGGCATGCGTTCTCACATGGCCAACGCACTTGAGATCAAACGTGAGGGCCACGACTTCCTGTGGGTCGTCAACTTCCCGCTGTTCCACTGGGATGAGGACCGCAAGGCTTACGCTGCCGAGCATCAGCCCTTTACCCTGCCGACCGAGACCGACATCGCCAAGATCGAGGCCGATCCGCTGGCGGCCGGTTCGTGCACCTACGACTTTGTCATGGACGGCTTTGAGGCCGGCGGCGGCGGTATGCGTATCCACAACGCCGAGATGCAGATGTCCATGCTCAAGCTCCTGGGCTTTACCGAGGAGCGTGCCGAGTCTCAGTTCGGCTTCCTCATGGAGGCCCTCAAGTTTGGTGCGCCCCCGATGGGCGGTTTCGCTCTGGGCCTGGACCGCGTATGCATGCTGCTCACCGGTTCCGACTCCATCCGCGACGTCATGGCGTTCCCCAAGACGGCCAGCGGCTCCGACCTTATGTCGGGCGCTCCGAGTGCCGTTAGCGGCGCCCAGCTCAAGGACGTCAGTCTGCGCCTGATGTAGGCGAGCGGCTACATCTTGCTTGCAACGAGGGAAGGACGTGTGTCTTCCCTCGTTTTTTATACGCCGAGGTTGCGAGGGTATAGGTTGACTGGGCGTCGCGGAAACTACGTCCCAGAATTTGCGTCCAAAACGGGTCGCAGTTTCCCAAACAGGCCCCTTTGGGAAACTGCGTCCCAGAATCCAGCCAAATAACGGGTCGCACTTTCCGGTTGAGCCTTCTGGCGGGCTTCAACAAGCATCTAACGCTACAATAACTACCACATGGCTGGGTTTGCCAGCCGAATGTACGATGTCGTGGGAGGGGACATGGTCGAGTTTACAAAGACGATTAAAGATCCGTTGGGATTGCATGCCCGCCCGGTTGCGCTGCTCTATGACATCATTGCCAAGCATCGTTGCGACGTGTCAGTCAGTATCGGCGATCGCCACACGGATGGCCGCGATGTCATGGGGCTCATGGCTCTCTACGGCGAGTGCGGCGAGGACATCATCTTCCGCGTTTCGGGCGTAGACGAGGCTTCCTGCGTTACGTCGATCAGAAACCTCTCGCTCTAAGCATGATAGGGCGTGGTAAAGGATGGTCCTTTGCCGCGCCCTTTTGTTTCGTATAGGAAACTTTTTCGAAATCTGAATGGGGACCCTTTCCAAAAAGTTAACCACGTGTTAGTTTACTAAAGTGAACATAGGCGTGGTTAACTTTTACCGCGTCGATGTTGAGGACGAACTGACGTTAGGAGCCACTCATGTCTTGCGGACCGCAGATGCCGGCAATGCCGCTTTCGATGGTAAAAGCGGGCGAAACCGTGCGCGTGTCTCGTGTAAAGGGCAATGAGGATATGAAGCACCACCTCAAGGACCTCGGCTTTGTCGAGGGCAGCGAAATCCACGTGGTGAGCTCGAGTGGCGCCAATATCATCGTCACTGTGCTCGGCGCACGCTTTGGCATCGATTCCAAGGTTGCCATGCACATCATGACCGTCGGTTAGTCCACAGCATTTGATAAAAACCGAAAGGGGGACAAGAGGATGAAGACGTTGGGTGACGTTAAGGTGGGCGAGAGCTCCACCATCGTCAAGCTTCACGGTGAGGGCGCGCTTCGCCGCCACCTTATGGACCTGGGGCTCATCAAGGGCACTTCGTTCAAGGTCGTAAAGGTAGCACCGCTCGGCGATCCGGTCGAGATCAACGTGCGCGGCTACGAGCTTTCCATCCGCAAGGAGGAGGCGGCCGTCGTCGAGGTCCAGTAGGGGCTTGCTACGTATATTTCTGCAGATAAAGTTAGGTTTTTCTAACTTAATGCAGCACTTTGAAGCACATTATCCAGCCTGCGCGGAGAAAGCAGCGCAGGCACACAAGGAAGAAGGATTGAATGGCGGATTCTCAGATCCATGTCGCGCTGGCGGGTAACCCCAACTGCGGCAAGACCACGCTTTTCAACCTGATCACCGGCGCCAACGGCTACGTTGGCAACTGGCCCGGCGTCACGGTTGAGAAAAAGGAGGCCAAGCTCCTAAGCGACAAGAACGTTACCATCACGGACCTCCCTGGTATCTACTCGCTTTCCCCCTACAGCCCCGAGGAGCAATGCTCGCGCGATTATCTCATGAGCGGCGAGCCCGATGTGGTCGTCCAGGTTGTCGATGCCACCAACCTCGAGCGCAACCTGTACCTGGCGCTTCAGGTTATCGAGACCGGCCTGCCCGTGGTCGTCGCCCTCAACATGGCCGACTTGGTCGAGAAGAACGGCGATAAGATCGACACGGACAAGCTCTCCAAGAAGCTCGGCTGCCCGGTCATGATGATCTCGGCCCTTAAGAACAAGGGTATCAAGGAGCTTTTCGAGCAGGTTAAGAAGTCCGCTGCTTCCAAGGGCCAGGTGCCGGAGCACAAGTTCGATTCCTCCATCGAGGACGTTCTGGACCACATCGAAAACAACCTGCCGGCAAGCGTTCCCGCCAACAAGCGCCGCTACTATGCCGTCAAACTGTTCGAGCGCGATGCGGATGCCTGCAAGCTCATCAACCTCACCAAGGAGAAAGCCGCTCGCGTTGAGCAACTGGTCGCCCAGTGCGAGCAGGATTGCGACGACGACGCCGAGTCCATCATCACCGGCGAACGCTATGGCGTGATTGCCCACATCATCGACGAGTGCCTCACCAAGGCTCCGACAAAGATGAGCACCTCCGAGAAGATCGACCGCGTGGTTACCAACCGTATTCTGGGTCTGCCGATTTTTGTGGTCATCATGTTCTGCGTGTACTACATCGCCGTTTCCACCTTGGGCGGCACGGTGACCGACTTCACCAACGACCAGCTCTTCGGTACCGACGGTTGGTATGTGCTCGGTCAGGGTCGCGACGCCTACGACGCGGCTGTCGAGGCCGCGGGCGACAACGCCGACTCGGTCGACCCAGCGCAGTACGGCCCCTATGTCCCGGGTATTACCACCATGGTCCACGACGCGCTTGTGGCGGGTGGCACCGAGGACGGCGGTCTGGTCGATTCGCTTGTCTGTGACGGTATCGTCGGCGGCCTGGGCGCCATCTTCGGCTTTGTGCCGCAGATGTTCCTGCTGTTCGTGATGCTGTCTTTCCTGGAGGACTGCGGCTATATGGCCCGCGTTGCCTTCATCATGGACCGCGTGTTCCGCCGCTTTGGCCTGTCCGGTAAGTCCTTCATCCCCATGCTCGTGTCTTCGGGCTGCGGCGTCCCCGGCGTCATGGCTACCAAGACCATCGAGAACGAGAAGGACCGCCGCATGACGGTCATGACCACCACGTTCATTCCCTGTGGCGCCAAGCTGCCGATCATCGCCCTGCTCATGGGTTCCATCATCGGCGATTCTTCCACCACCGCCGCGTGGATCAGCCCGCTCTTCTACTTCCTGGGCGTCTTTGCCGTCATCGCCTCGGGCCTCATGCTCAAGAAGACCAAGCTCTTCGCCGGCCGCCCGACGCCGTTCGTTATGGAGCTTCCCGCCTACCACTTCCCGGCGATCCGCTCTTGGGCACTGCACGTGTGGGAGCGCTGCTGGGCCTTTATTAAGAAGGCCGGCACGGTCATCTTCGCGTCCACCGTCGTGGTTTGGTTCCTCTCCAACTTTGGTAGCTACAACGGTTCCTTTGGCTTCCTGCCTGCGATGGACGGCATCCCCGAGGAGTTCATGGACTACTCCGTGCTTGCCATGCTCGGCAACCTGATCGCCTGGATCTTCGCCCCGCTCGGCTTTAGCACCTGGCAGGCAACAGCACTGTCCGTCTCGGGTCTTGTTGCCAAGGAGAACGTCGTCGCCACCGCCGGCTCGCTGCTGTCCGTTGCCGATGCCGCCGAGACCGATCCGAGCCTGTGGACCGCGTTCGCCGGCATGTTCCCGACCATGGGCGCTTGCGTTGCCTTTGGCGCTTTCAACCTGCTGTGCGCTCCGTGCTTTGCCGCTATGGGTACCATCCGCAACCAGATGGATTCCGGCAAGTGGACCGCGATTGCCCTCGGCTACGAGTGCGCCTTCGCTTGGGTGATCGGCCTGTTCATCAACCAGTTCTATAACCTGCTTGTCCTTGGGCAGTTTGGCTTCTGGACGGTTGTGGCTATCGTGCTGCTGGTCGCGATGCTCTTCCAGATTTTCCGTCCTATGCCCAAGCACGCTTGGACCGACGAGGACGAGACCAACACTGCTTCCGCTGCAGTTTCCGCCTAAGTCCGAATAAGGATCAACCCCTTTCCACGAGCCCGGGTGTCTCAGTGACACTCGGGCTTTTTGGTAGGGGAGATGTGGCGTTTCCGCAGATAAAACCGACCAAAATAAACCTGTCCCTTTTTGGTAGGTGGAGAATGGGGTAAAGTAAGTGGTGGTTAACTAGAGGAGGCTTGCTATGGCACCTATCGATATTGTTGTACTGGCTGTTATCGGTATTGCGTTTGTCGCCGTGTGCGTGCGCATCTACCGCAAGGGCACCTGCGCCGACTGCGCTCAGGGTGGCGTTTGCACCGGGCATTGCTCCAACAAAAAGACGTGCGCCGCACTTAAGGGCGTGGACAAAATCGCCGAAGACTTGGGCCGCGGTATCAAATAAGGTCCGGACATCCAAGCGCTCCGCGGGCATCCGTTCGCGGGGCGCTTTGTGCATTTGAGGGAGAGCACGGCGAGTCGAAGAGTATTTTTGGGGTATCGTTAACTGGACTATTAATTGGCAACTTATCTATAACGGAGTAACCGCATGAGCGCTCGCGTAACCATGAAGGACATAGCCGCCGAGCTTGGCGTTTCCATCAATACCGTGCACAAGGCTCTGACGGGAAAGGCCGGCGTGAGCGAATCCGTGCGCGCCAAGGTGAACGCTAAGGCCGAGGCCATGGGCTATCACCGCAACACAAGTGCCTCAAGCCTGCGCCGCAAGGATATCAATCTGGTGTTTTGCCTGCCCCGCGCATCGCGCGAGGGAGCGTACTTTTTCCGTTACCTGTGGGAAGGCTGCAATCGCTTTGAACAGGAGGTCATCGACCGGGGCATTACGGTTGAGCGCGTTGAATTTGGCGTGGGCGGCTACGCTGATGCACTCGAGCAAATCGACGAGCGTCTGCAGGTGGGCGAGAAGATTGATGGCTTGCTCGCCTATGCGCCGGGCGACGATCGTGCGACTGAGCTTTTGGGGCAGATCGCCGAGGCGGGCGTGACGATTGAGCTTGTCGACGGCGACCGTCCGCATTTGAATCGTTTGGGTGCGAGCTTGGCCGATTATTCGACGGCAGGCAGCCTTATGGCCGAGCAGGCGGCAAACCTGGTCCATGCTTCTGGGGCCGACGCCCGCGTGCTCCTTTTGACAGGCGACCCATATACCGATTCGCACTATCTAACCGCCCGCGCCTTCCACAATTACCTGCGCGAACGTGATATTCCATGGCAGGTTGAGGATCTTGCAGGTGCCCATGCGCAAGTCAAACAACTCGAGCATGAGCTCGAAAAGCGCTTGAGTGCGCCGGACGCCCCCGAACTTATCTGTAGCGTTTTTGCCGTTGGTTCCGAAGTGGTTGCCGACGCGCTCGTCTCGACCGGCAAGGCCGGTCAGGTCATGGTGATCGGCAACGACCTGTTTCCCGAAAGTGCTCTGGCCTTGCGCCGCGGTATCTTTACCAATATTGTCTATAAGGACCCGACGAGCCTGGCGTATCGCGGCGCTAAGACGCTGGGCGATTATCTGCTGTGGGGAAGGACCCCGACGGTGCCCGTCCAGAAGGGTGCCGTCGAGATGGTATTTGCCAGCAATGTCGACCGCTACTGCGAACTTGCGGGTATTTAGCCGATTGAGCAGGTACCCCCTCTTGCGACGTGCATTTTTGGGAGTATTCAGCATTGGCATGCCCTGAATGAGGTGCAGAACGACTGTTTTAAGTGCCCCCGATGGCGTAATTTGCCATCGGGGGCACTTTTTATGCCGATCGGGCGCTATCTGCGTTCCAAATAGGACGCTGAGGATGGCGCACGGCGCGCTCCAATGCTGAATACTCCCAAAAATGTACGTCGGGACATGACCCACCTGAGCAAAAGCGCTCAAGTTCGGTGTTCGGGGACGCCAACCGGTCCGCAATGCATGCAAGTCACAGCTCCGGCAACCGTTGAACGGGCAAAACCTACCGTTCACCCCATGGTTGTTAGGTGAACGTTCACCTTTTGAGTCGTAATGGATTAGTATGGTGAACGTTCACCTAGAGGATGACGAGCGTATTGTGCGCCCGCTCCGCAAACAAAGGGGTTGTTTGATGAAAAACTTCATGGACGATCAGGATTTCCTGCTGAGCACCAAGACCGGCGAGGAGCTGTTCCACAACTTTGCCGAGGGCATGCCCATCGTCGACTATCACTGCCACATTTCTCCTAAGGAGATTTGGGAGGACAAGCGTTTCGAGAACATCACCGAGGTTTGGCTGGGCGGCGACCACTACAAGTGGCGCCTGATGCGTGCCAACGGCGTCGACGAGCGTTTTATCACTGGCGACGCCCCTGCTCGCGAGAAGTTCCAAAAGTGGGCCGAGACCCTGGGTCGCTGCGTTGGCAACCCCGTCTTTGAGTGGAGCCACCTGGAGCTTAAGCGCTACTTTGGCTACGAGGGCGTCCTCAACGGCAAGACTGCCCAGGAGGTCTGGGACCTTGCCAACGCCAAGCTCGCCGAGGCCAGTTTCACCTGCCGCAACCTGATCAAGCAGTCCAACGTCCGCATGATCTGCACTACCGACGACCCCGCCGACAGCTTTGAGTGGCACAAGAAGATTGCCGCCGACGACAGCTTTGACGTTCAGGTCGTTCCCGCCATGCGCCCCGATGCCGCTTTGCGCATCGAGCGCGGCCAGGAGTTTGCCGACTACTGCAAGCACCTTTCCGAGGTTGCCGGCGTCGAGGTCAGCGACTTTGAGGGCATGAAGGCTGCCATTTCCAAGCGCTACGACGTTGCTCACGAGCTGGGCTGCCGCGCCTCCGACCACGCACTCGACTACGTTATGTACGTCCCGGCTACCGCCGACGAGATCGAGGCTATCTTTGCCAAGGGTCTGGCTGCCGAGCCGCTTACCGAGGAAGAGGTCCTCAAGTACAAGACTGCCTTTATGCAGTTCGTTGCCGGCGAGTATGTCCGTCTGGGCTGGGCCATGCAGCTGCACTTTGGCTGCAAGCGCGACAACAACCGCGCCATGTTTGCCAAGCTCGGTCCCGATACCGGCTACGATTGCATCTCCAACTACACGCCGTCCGACCAGCTTGCCGATTTCCTCAACTCCATTCAGGAGACCTGCGGCCTGCCCAAGACCATTCTGTACAGCCTGAACCCCATCGATAACACCATGATCGATACCGTCATGGGCTGCTTCCAGGAGGCTCCGACCGCCGGTAAGATCCAGAACGGCTCCGCCTGGTGGTTCAACGACAACGAGGTCGGCATGCGCGAGCAACTCACGGCTCTGGCTAACGAGGGCGTCCTGGGCAACTTTGTGGGCATGCTTACCGACTCCCGCTCTTTCCTGTCCTATCCGCGCCACGAGTACTTCCGTCGCGTGCTGTGCAGCGTGATCGGCGAGTGGGTCGAGCAGGGCAAGTACCCGGCCGACATGGAGCTGCTGGGCAGTATCGTGCGCGACATCAGCTACAACAATGCGGTCCGCTACTTTGGCTTTGACCTGGACACCGACGAGGCCTAAGCCCGCATCGAATCACATCGAACCCTGGGCGCCGTTGCCACACGCGGAGCCCCGTTTTGCTTGCACGCTAACAAACATCTAAGGAGACACATAGATGGAGAACATCAGCTACGATGCGCTCGAGAAGATCGGCTACAAGGGCTATTTGCTGCCCAAGGATGCTCCCGAGAAGGTTCTGCAGTTTGGCGAGGGCAATTTCCTGCGCGCCTTCGTCGACCGTTTCTTTGACATGGGCAACGAGGCCACCGGCTGGAACGGCAAGGTCGTCATGGTGCAGCCCATCAACGGTGCCTTTGGCTTTGCCGACGGTATCAATGCCCAGGACGACCTGTACACCGTGCTGGTGCGCGGCAAGGAGAACGGCAACACGGTTGACGAGTCCCGCGTGATCAGCGCCTGCAGCCGCTGCCTTAACCCGTATCGTGAGGACGACTACCGCGCCATGATGGAGGTCGCCGTCTCCGACGACCTAGAGATCATCGTCTCCAACACCACCGAGGCCGGTATCGCCTATGACCCGTCCTGCAAGGCCGACGACATGCCACCCGCGAGCTTCCCCGCCAAGCTTGCCCAGGTGCTCCACACCCGCTGGGCTGCCGGTAAGCCGGGCGTCATCGTCCTCGCCTGCGAGCTCATCGATCACAACGGCGAGGAGTTGCTGCGCATCATGAACCAGTATGTGAGCGACTGGGGCTGGGAGGACGAGTTTGCGCAGTGGATGGCTAACGACTGCACCGTCTGCACCACGCTCGTCGACACCATCGTCCCCGGCCGCATCCGCGATCCTAAGGAGGCCGCGGCGGTTGCCGAGCGTCTGGGCTACGAGGATCCCTTCCTGGCCGTGCGCGAGCCCTTCCAGATGTGGGGCATCCAGGGCGACGAGTCGCTTGCCGAGAAGCTTCCCTTTGTGAAGGCTGGTCTTCCGGGTGTCTTTGTGACTCCCGACGTCACCCCGTACAAAAAGCGCAAGGTCCGCATCCTCAACGGTGCCCATACCGCCTTCGTTCCGGGTTCCTGGGTTGCCGGCTTTGATATCGTGCGCGACTGCATGCATGACGAGACCATTCGCGGCTTCATGAACACCATGCTCTACGACGAGGTCATTCCGACGCTTGCCGCCGACTTGGATGTCGAGGACTGCAAGGCCTTTGCCGCCGCCGTCGAAAACCGCTTCGACAACCCGTTTATTGATCATGCGCTGCTCTCCATCTGCCTCAACTCCACGGCTAAGTGGCGCGCTCGTGACCTGCCCACGCTCAAGGACTACGTTGCCGAGACCGGCAACCTGCCCAAGTGCCTGGCGACGAGCCTCGCTACGCTCATCTCCTTCTACACGCAGGAGCTCGTGTCCCGCGAGGGCGACGGCCTGCACCTGCGTCGCTCCGACGGCACCGAGTACACCGCTCAGGACGACGCCTTCGTGCTCGACTTCTACGCCGCCCATGCCGGCGCCGACGATGCCCAGCTGGTGCACGACGTGCTCACCAACGAGCAGATGTGGGGCGAGGACCTTACGCAGATCGCAGGTCTTGAGGAGTTTGTCGTCAGCGCGCTCGCTGTCGTGCGTGCCGAGGGCGCCAAGCAGGCCTTCGCCAACGCTCAGGCGTAAATTTCCGGCGCAGACGCGGGCGCGGGACGGCGTGCCCGCGTCTCGACTTCTGCTCAACCTGTAGGGTTAGGACCATTTGTAATGAATACTATCCAGATCAATCCGGCCGATAACGTGATCGTTGCGCTGTCGCCGCTTGCCAAGGGCACTGCCGTCGCGGTTCCCGGGGTGGGCGAGGTCGTGGCCGCAGAGGATATTCCGCAAGGCCACAAGATGGCTGTGCGCTCGATTGCCGCCGGCGAGGACGTCATTAAGTACGGCCTTCCTATCGGTCATGTGACGGGCGATGTCCAGCCCGGTCAGTGGCTCCACACGCACAATGTGAAGACCAACCTTTCGGGCGAGGTCGAGTATACCTACAACCCCACACATCCGGTCGTTGAGCCGGTTGAGCCCGAGACCTTTATGGGGTTCCGCCGCGCCGACGGTCGTGCCGCGACGCGCAACGAGCTGTGGATCATCCCCACGGTCGGCTGTGTCAACGAAGTCGCCCGTGCCATGTGTGAGCAGGCCCAGGATCTGGTCGATGGCTCGCTGGAGGGTGTTTACTACTTCCCGCATCCCTTTGGCTGCTCGCAGACCGGCGCCGACCATGCCCAGACGCGTCGTCTGCTGGTGGCGCTCTCGCGTCATCCTAATGCGGCCGGCGTGCTATTCCTGTCGCTCGGTTGCGAGAACTGCACGCACCAGCAGGTGCTCGACGAGCTCGGTGACTTCGATCACGAGCGCGTTCGCTTTCTCACCTGCCAGGATGTAGCCGACGAGCAGGTCGAGGGCCACAAGATTCTGGCCGAGCTGGCAGACCTGGCAAAGCAAGCCAAGCGTGAGCCCATTTTGGCCTCCGAGCTGGTTATTGGTCTTAAGTGCGGCGGCTCCGACGGTCTTTCGGGCATTACCGCCAACCCCACGATCGGTCGCGTGAGCGATATGGTCGTCGCCCGTGGCGGCACGTCGGTGCTTACCGAGGTGCCCGAGATGTTTGGCGCGGAGAGCATCCTGCTCGACCGTTGCGAGAACGAGCAGGTCTTTAACGCTGCCTCCGACATGCTCAATGGATTTAAGGACTACTTTATTAGCCACGGCGAGGTCGTTTATGAGAACCCGAGTCCCGGCAACAAGGACGGCGGTATTACCACGCTCGAGGACAAGAGCTGCGGCTGCGTGCAAAAGGGCGGATCTGCCCCCATCGTCGACGTGCTGCCGTATGCCGGCCAGGCAAATAAACACGGCCTGAACATGCTGTGCGGTCCGGGCAACGACATGGTATCCACCACGGCGTTGACGGCTGCCGGCTGCCACGTGATTCTGTTCTCGACCGGCCGCGGCACACCGTTTGGCGCGCCGGCGCCTACCCTCAAGGTGTTCACCAATCAGCGTTTGTGCGACCACAAGGCCAACTGGATGGACTTTAACGCTGGCGTGATTGCCACGGGTGAGCGCACGCTCGACGAGGCTGCCCACGATCTGTACCAGCTGGTGCTGGAGACGGCGAGCGGTAAGCTCACGAGTGCTGAGCGCCGTGGCTGTCACGAGATCAGTATCTGGAAGGACGGCGTCTGCTTGTAGCGGCAAGTGCGCCCAAGCATAGCGAGATGTCATCGGCCCCATCGGGAGTGTTCCCGGCGGGGCCTTTTCGTTTCATGGTTAAGTGAATATGTTGGTATGTCTGATAAACGTTCACCTATCTCATGGCTGTCCAGCATGGCACCTTTACCAGCAGAAAATAGGTGTGAGGATCTCAATTGTGTCCGTTCAGCGGTAAAAATCGACCGTTCAAGGATATTATTCAAGTGAACGTTCACCTGTCGTAAGCAATCGCGCATAATCTAACTAAACGTTCACCCTGAACGCTGGGCAGACAGATGTCAGTGTGGACTCAACTGTCTTGTTACAAGACAATCGAGAAAAGAGAGGGAGCTCGATGACTAATAAGATCGGAAAAAAGCGTAAGATCACATTCTGGACGCGCTTGGGCTTTGGTATGGGCGGTATGCTCAATTCCGGTGCCCTGACCTTTACGCACAGCTACATGGTGCTGTTCCTGTCCACGGAGTGTGGCCTGTCCGCAGGCGAGGCTGCACTGATCAGCTCGTTTGCCATCTATGTCAACGCCATTCTTTGCCCGCTGATGGGCTTTGTGGCCGATAACTTCTATGCCACCAAGATTGGCCGCATCTTTGGTCGTCGTCGTTTCTGGATCTTGCTGGCCATCCCGATGATGATCGCCGAGCCGCTCATCTTCGTGGCTACGCCGTTTGGCTTCCCGTACTACTTTGTGCTGTACCTGATCTACAACGTCGCGTACACGTTCTGCACCGCCAACCTGTCGCCGCTTACCATCGAGATGACCGACGACTTTAAGGAGCGTACGTACCTTACCGGCTACAAGCATCTCTTTGGTAACGCCGCCGGCTTCCTGATGGCAGCACTCGTCGGCTTTGGCTTTGGCACCTTCGGCGAGACCAACCCGTTTAGCTACTTCATCATCGCTACGATCAACGCTTCGGTCATGGCAATCTCGCTGCTCTGCGTGTACCTGTCCACGTGGGAGCACACCCCCGAGGAGGTCGCTCAGGAGAAGATCGAGAGCGTCGGCGAGGGCATCAAGAAGTTCTTCATCGACGTTATCTCCACCTTCCGCAACAAGTCCTTCCGCAAGGTCCTGTATGCACAGGTCTCCACGAAGCTTGCTGCTGCCTGCTGGTCTGCCTGCCTGTCCTTCTTCATCGTCTACTGCCTGCAGATTCCTAAGTCCTACGAGTCCGTGATGGAGATGCCTGGCAAGGTCGTCGCTATCGTCTGCACCGCCATCTGGGTCGCCCTCATGGCCAAGAAGGGCTTCCACAAGTCTTGGTACCTCGCAAATGCCGGTTGCGCTGCGTGCATCATTGCCTACAACTACTTCGCCTTTGGTCAGATCAACGGCACCTCCACGGTCGCCATCGCCATGATCGCCTACCCCATCATCTTCGCCATCTGGAAGTTCTTCTACGTCGGCTTCCAGTACCTGCCCGATGTTCTGCTCAACTACATCCCCGATGTCGATGAACTCATCACCCTGCGTCGTCGCGAGGGCATCTACAGCTCCGCGCAGCAGCTCTGCCAGCAGATCGCCCAGGCTATCGCCGTCAACGTGTGGGCTATCGTCCTTGCTGCCTCCGGCTTCATTCAGACCGCCGGCAATAGCGACGCCGTGACCCAGCCCGCTACCGTGCCTCTGTATATCTGCGGCTACATGATCATCGGCTGCGCCGGCTTCTTCCTGCTTGCGGCCGTCCTTGCCCGCGGCATCAAGATCGACAAGGAGCAGTGCGACATCCTTTGCGACGAGATTCACCGCGTCAAGGAGGGTGGCAAGATGGCCGACGTCAAGCCCGAGGTCAAGGCGCTTTGCGAGGAGCTCTCCGGCTTTAAGTACGAGGACTGCTTTGCCCACAACAACGTTGGCTTCCAGGACGGTAGCGTAACCCCCGCCGAGTAAGGCCGACATATCGTCCAAATCACAGGGCCGTGCCACCGGAATTCCGCCGGCAGGCACGGCCCTTTTTCAACAGCGTACAATTTGCCTTTAGAGCATCTTTTTGAGGGAGAAACCCATGGAGACGAACGTTATCTGGCGCAACGCGCGCGCGGCGGTTATCGAGCTTGACGACGGCGGTTACTTTACCTGCGCCGATACGTGGGAGATCTTTGTCAACGACGAGCCCGCCGGTACCACGAATACGGTCGAGACCTATGTCGACGGCCTGACCCCCGGCAAGCGCAACCTGGTTCGTTTTGTTTGTGGCGAGCGTGAGCTGAGCGTAGGTGTCACCACGCCGGCTGAGCCCTTTACCATCAACGTTCGCGACTGTGGCGCCAAGGGCGATGCCGAGCATGATGACACCACCAACATCCAGGCTGCCATCATGGCCTGCCCCAAGGGTGGCCGCGTGCTGATCCCCGCCGGTAGTTATCGCATCAAGTCTCTCTTTCTTAAGAGCAATATCAACATCGAGCTCGCCGAGGGAGCGGTGCTGCTGGCCCGCCACGATCGTGCCTCGCTTGCCTACATTCCGGGCACGGTCACGGGCAACGAGGGTGCCGGGTATGCCGGCACCGATATGCTGCCCCTGGGCCGCTGGGAGGGCGAGAGCTTCTCGACCTACTGCTCTACCTTTACGGGTCTGAGCGTGCACGACGTGTGCATCTATGGTCGCGGCGCGATCGACGGTCAGACTGATTTTGCCGAGGACAACTGGTGGAACAAGGACTTTAAGAACATCTTTCGCCCGGAGGAGGGCCGTGAGGTCGCCCGCCCGCGCATGATCTTCCTATCCGAGTGTGAGAACGTGAGCTTGGCCGGCTTCACCGTGCGCAATAGCCCGGCGTGGAACATCCACCCCATCCTGTGCGAGCACGTCGATGCGCTCTGCCTGTCCATCGAGGGTCCCAAGAACTCCCACAACACCGACGGCTTCGATCCTGAGAGCTGCGGCTTTGTCCGCATCTTGGGCTGCCAGTTCTCGGTGGGCGACGACTGCATCGCCATCAAGAGCGGCAAGCTGGGTATTGAGCCCGAGCTTCG
>USHR01000016.1 GCA_900554495.1 uncultured Collinsella sp. | reverse complement strand
TCCGTACACGTGCGGATGAATGTGGGAGGTGTTCGGATGAAGTTGATAATCAAGGAACTTCGCAATCGCCGGCATCTAAGGTAAACTTACAGGTCGACCGCGCAAAACGGTCGTAACATGCACCCAAACCGCGCCGCGAAGGCGCCGTCAAAGGAGGTCGAAGATGTCGTATCGCGTGTCGACGCAGGTCTACAGCGGACCGTTCGACCTGCTGCTGCAGCTGGTAACCCGCCAAAAAGTTGATATCGGCGCCATCTCGATTAGCGAGGTGGCCGAGCAATACCTGGCCGAGGCCGAGCGCATCGAGGCGCTGGACCTGGACGTCGCAAGTGACTTTTTGCTGGTCGCGGCAACCCTTTTGGACATCAAGGCTGCCTCGCTGGTGCCCCAGGAGGCCCCCAGCAAATCCGCCGACGATGACGATGACGAGGACGACGAAGACCTCGAGGAACTCAGCGCGCTCGACAGCGACGCCCTGCGCGAGGTCCTGATCCAGCGCCTGATTGCCTACAAGCAGTTTAAGGGCGCGGCGGCGGCCCTTGGCGCGCGCATGCAGGCCGAGAGTCGCATGCATCCGCGCGTGGCCGGCCCCGACCCCGAGTTCCTGGGCCTTATGCCCGACTATCTGGCTGGCATCACGCTGCGCGGCCTCGCCGTCATCTGCGCCGACCTGGACGGCAAGCGCCAGACCTTCCTGCTGGAGGCCGAGCACGTGGCGCCGCATCGTGTGCCGCTCGACCTGACGGTGGCATCGGTCGACCGCTTTACCATGGCGCACCAAACCTGCACCTTCCACGAGCTGTTGGACGGCGACGCCACGACTGAGCAGCTCGTTGTCACCTTCCTGGCCATGCTCGAGCTCGCCAAGCGCGGCTCGCTTACGCTGAGCCAGGACAAGATTTTTGGAACCATTCAAATCAACCGCGTCGAGGGCGCCGAGGCATACGTTCCCGGCGAGGGCCCCGAGCTCACCGAATAGGAGCGGCTACCATGTCAACCCTTTCCACGCTAGAGGCAAACAGCCTCAAAGGCGCCCTCGAAGCGCTGCTGCTGGTGTCGAGCGACCCTGTGAGCGCACCCGCGCTGGCAGGTGCGCTGGATATCGCCCCGGGCGAGTGCGCGTCGCTTTTGGCCGAGCTCAAGGTTGAGTACGAGGAGGCCAACCGCGGCTTTCAACTGCGCGAGGTCGCCGGTGGCTGGCGCCTGTTTACGCACCCCGCCTACCACGACGTGGTCGAAGCCTACGTGCTGAGCTGGGACACTCAAAAACTGTCGCAGGCAGCGCTCGAGACACTCGCCGTTATCGCCTACCACCAGCCCGTCACGCGCGAGGTGGTCAAGGGCATCCGCGGCGTCAACTCCGACGGCGTCATCGCGTCGCTCGTGGATAAGGGCCTGGTGCGAGAGCTCGGCCGCGACCCCGAGCGCGGTCAGGCCATCATCTACGGCACGACCAACGCCTTCTTGGAAAAGTTCGGCCTGCGCTCCACCCGCGACCTGCCCGATCTGGAGCAGTTTGCCCCCGACGAGCAGTCACGCCAGTTTATCCGCGAGCGCCTGAGCGGTCGCAGCATTCAGTCCACGCTCGAGGAGCAGGCCGAGGACCTGGACGAAGAGCGCGAACTGATCGACACCGATGTTGAGGACGCCGATGACGCAGAGCTTCTGCCCACCGGCGATACCTCGGAGGACATGCATGACGAGGACTAACGAAGCAGGGGAGACGCGCGCCGCAAGTGCCACGGACGCCGCAGCGCCTGCAGGCGGCGCCCAGCCCGTCTACCCGCACACCATGCGCCTGCAGCGCTTTTTGGCGCGCGCGGGCGTGGCGAGCCGCCGCGGCTCGGAGGACCTGATGACCGCCGGCCGCGTGACCGTCAACGGCCAGGTCGCGACCGAACTGGGCACAAAGGTCGATGTCGATCGCGACCATATCGAGGTCGACGGCATGCCCGTCAAGCTCAACCAGGGCGCCGTGTACCTGATGCTCTACAAGCCGACCGGCTACCTCACCACCATGAGCGATCCGCAGGAGCGCCCTTGTGTGGCCGACCTGGTCCCGCGCGACCGCTTTCCGGGGCTCTTCCCGGTGGGTCGCCTGGACCGCGACACTACGGGCCTTTTGCTCTTTACCACCGACGGCGACCTTTCGCAGGATCTGCTGCACCCCAGCAAGCACGTCTACAAGACCTATCAGGCGCTCGTGGACGGTCGCCTGACCGATCGCGACTTGGAACCGCTGCGCCGCGGCATCGAGCTCGACGACGGCCTGTGCCAGCCGGCGATCTGCCGCATCATTACCGCGCGCGAGGCCGAGGTCGTGGCTCCGCAAGGCGTCAAGCCCGGCACAACCGCCGTGGAGGTCATCATCCGCGAGGGCCGCAAAAACCAGGTCAAGCGCATGCTGAGCAAGATTCACCATCCGGTGATCCGTCTGCACCGCTGTAACTTTGCCGGCCTGGAGCTCAAGGACGTGGCCAAGGGCTCGTGGCGCGAGCTCACCGACCGCGAGGTGCAGATCCTCAAGGCCGGCGGCATCCCGCCCAAGCTAGCTGCCTCCAAGCGCGGTGACAAGCCCCAGGAAACCCCCGCAAGCCGCACGCGCCACCACGGCAGCCACGGCTCCGCGCCCAAGCGCAACACCTACCGCGAGCGCTACACAGGCTAGCCAGTCCGCCAAGCCCCAGCGCCCGCGTCCCATACCAACACGTCAACCACCGAAAGGAAGCATTGCATGATCGTCGCCATCGACGGCCCCGCCGGTTCCGGCAAGTCCACTATCGCCAAGGAGATCGCCCGCCAGCTCGGCTTTAACAAGCTCGACACGGGCGCCATGTATCGCGCTGTCACCTTCGCCGCGCTCGACCGCGGCATCGATCTGGACGACGAGGCGGCTATCGACGCCCTCGCCGAGCAGATCGAGATTCGCTTTACCAACGGCACTGGCGAGGACACGCGCCTGACCATCGACGGCCAGGACGCATCGGCTGCCATCCGCACCCCGCAGGTCGACGCCAACGTCTCTAAGGTCTCGGCCTACCCGGGCGTGCGCGCCGCCATGCTCATTCACCAGCGTCGCGCCGCCGAGGACCGCGACATTGTCGCCGAGGGTCGCGACATCGGCACCGTCGTATTCCCCAACGCGCAGGTCAAGGTGTTCCTAACCGCCGACCCGCGTGAGCGCGCCCGCCGCCGCGTGCTGCAGCGCCACCAAAACGACGCCCAGCCGCTTACTGCCGAGCAGCTCGAAGCCGAGGTCGACGAGACCCTCGACGCTCTCAAGCAGCGCGATAAGCTCGACAGCAGCCGCGAGGTCGCGCCGCTCGTGCCCGCCGAGGACGCGGTGCACGTCGACTCCACCGCCCACACCATCGATGAGGTCGTCTCGATTATCGAGGACCTCATCAACCAAAGGAGGTAGCCCATGCGCCTGTTTAAGCAGACGCCCGAGGATTATTACAACGCTCCTTATGCAGAGTTCCCGGCACTCATCCGCGGCACCGTCGTCGTGGTCATGGGCATCCTGTGGGTCTTCTCCAAGCTTATGTGGCGCTGGAAGGTCGAGGACGCCGACCTGCTGTTTGAGCGCCAGGAAGGCCGCGGCAGCGTAGTCATCTGCAACCACACCTCGATGGCCGAACTCTTGGCCGTGGAGACGGCGCTGTTCTTTGGCGGCCGCCGCATCCGCCCCATCTTTAAGTCCGAGTTCGCTAAGAGCAAGATTGTGCGCTGGGCCTTTAGCCGCGTGGGCGGCATTCCCGTCGAGCGTGGCACCGCCGACATGAAGTGTCTGCGCGCCGCCCAGCATGCGCTGCAGCGCGGCGAGGACGTCCTGATCTTCCCCGAGGGCACGCGCATCCGCTCGCGCGAGATCAAGCCCGAAGTCCATGGCGGCTTTGCGCTCATCGCTCAGATGGGCAAGGCGCCCGTCAACCCGCTCGCCATCTGCGGCTGGTCCGATATTACGCCTGCGGGCAAAAAGCTCATGCGTCCCAAGAAGTGCTGGATCCGTGCCGGAAAGGCCATCTCGCTATCCGATGCGCCGGCCGAGCTCAAGCGCAAGGAGCGCCTGGCATGGTTTGAGTCCGAGGCCATGAACCGCGTCTACGCCATGCGCGACGACCTGTGCGCCGAGCATCCGGGCAGGTTCTAGCTATGGATGAGAACGTCATGAATACCGCCGCAAATGCCGCCGCGGAGGCTGTCCCCACCATCGAAATCGCCGCCCACGCTGGCACCTGCTACGGCGTGCAGCGTGCGCTCGACATGGCATTGGCGGCCGCCCCGCTGGCGGGGGAGAACGCTCAGGTCCACACCCTGGGCCCGCTCATCCATAACCCCATCGTGGTACGCGAGCTCGCCGAGGCAGGCGTGGGCCTGACCGACACCTTGGACGACGCCGCGTCGGGCACCGTGATCATCCGCGCCCACGGCGTGGTGCCGCAGGTCATTGACGCCGCTCGCGAACGCGGCCTTACCGTGGTCGATGCCACCTGCCCCTACGTCAAGAAGGTCCATGTGGCCGCCGAGCGCCTGGTGCGCGAGGGCTACCGCGTGATCGTCGTGGGCGAGCCGGGCCACCCCGAGGTCGAGGGCATTCTGGGCCACGCCGGTGATGACGCGCAGGTCGTGAGCTGCGCCGCCGATGCGGACGCGCTGTCGCTCAAGGGCAAGGTGGGCCTGGTCGTGCAGACCACCCAAACCGCGCAGAACCTGGCCGAGGTTGTGGCCTCCATCACCCCGCGCGTGCAGGAACTGCGCGTGATCAACACCATCTGCGCCGCCACAAGCGAGCGCCAGCAGGCAGCCGCGTCGCTTGCCAACCGCTGTGATTGCATGGTCGTCGTGGGCGGAAAGAACTCGGGTAACACCCGCCGCCTGGCACAGATCTGCGCTGACGCCTGCGAGCACACGCATCACATCGAGGAGGCATCCGAGCTCGAGGCCGCATGGTTTGCCAACGCGCGCCACATCGGCATCACCGCCGGAGCCTCCACCCCGCAAGAACACATCGAACGCGCCGTTGCGCGCATCAAGGAGCTTTGCCGCTAATCATGGACCAGACCGTACCCGCATACGCCGCCGAGGTGGCCGATTACGGGCGCAGCCGCGACCCCGAGCCGGGTGAGGGTGCGCTCGTAAAGAACGTGCGTCCCGAGTCGCCCGCATGGGATGTGGGTATCGAGCCGGGCATGCGCGTGCTCACGGTCAACGGCGAGCAACTGACCGACATGATCGTATGGCTTTGGGAAGCAGACGACGACACCGTCGACCTCGAGGTTCTCGATCCGCGCGACGGCACCGTCATCCCCGTGGAGCTCGACCGCTTCCCGGGCGAGGACTGGGGCCTAGAGTTCGATGGTCCCATCTTCGACGGCATGCGAACCTGCGTAAACGCCTGCGTGTTCTGCTTTATGACCATGTTGCCCAAGGGCGGCCGCTCCACGCTCTACATTCGCGACGACGACTACCGCCTGAGCTTTTTGCAGGGTAACTTTGTCACGCTCACGAACCTTTCCGACAAGGACGTGCAAAACGTTATCGATCGCAACATGAGTCCGATGAACGTGTCGGTCCACGCCGTGAGCCCCGATGTCCGCCGCCGCATGATGGGCCGCAATGCCCAGCGCGGCATGGACGTGCTTGAGGCCATCATGGCCGCCGGCATCGAGATTCACGCGCAGATCGTTTTGTGCCCCGGCATGAACGACGGCGAGGAGCTGGAAAAGACCCTGCGCTTTTGCGAGGAGCACGAACAGATCACGAGTCTGGGCATCGTGCCGCTCGGCTTTACCAAGCACCAAAATCGCTTTAGCTGGTCCTACAGCGACAAGCCCGAGCTGGCGCGCGAAACCATTGCCATGATCCGACCCTTCCAGGATCGCGCGTACGAGCGCTTTGGCCGCCACACCTTCCAAATGAGCGACGAGTTCTATCTGGACGCCGGCATCGAGCCGCCCGAGGCCGATTTCTACGACGGCTACCCGCAGTACTACGACGGCATCGGCATGATCCGCTCGTATCTGGACGAGACAGACGATGTCCTTGCCGCCGATGCTGAGCGCCTTGCCCGCGTTCGCAAGGCTATGACCGCCCGCGACCAGCGCCTGGTATGTCTTTCGGGCGCCAGCGCGCGCGATACCGTGGCCCGCTTTGTGGAGTCTCCACAGGGCCTTGCCGGCTCCGTCACGGCCATCAAGAACCGCTACTTTGGTGGCAACGTGGACGTGACCGGCCTCATCGTCGCCTGCGACATTTTGGAGCAGCTGCCGCAAGACCTGTCAGGGGTTATGCTCTTTGTGCCTAAGCTCATGTTCAACGCTGACGGCATGACGCTTGACGAGTATCATCGTGACGATTTACTCGCAAGCCTTACCAGTCGCGGCGCCGAGGTTCATGTGGTGTCGACCATGCCGCATGAGCTGCTCGATACCCTGGAGCACATCCTTGGCATTGTGCCTGCCGACTCTACTAATTTCCGCTGACCCTACCCATTAAAGGAGAGCAGATGAAACCTATCGTCGCCGTCGTCGGACGCCCCAACGTGGGCAAGTCCACGCTCGTTAACCGCCTGGCCCAGACCTCGGACGCCATCGTCCACGAGTCCCGCGGCGTCACGCGCGACCGCTCGTATCACACGGCCGATTGGAACGGCCGCGAGTTCACCATCGTCGACACGGGCGGTATCGAGCCGCTCAAGAGCGACGACGTCTTTGCCACGTCCATCCGCGACCAGGCACTCGCCGCCGCCGAGGAAGCCGCCGTCATCCTGTTTGTGGTCGACGGCCGCACCGGCGTCACCGAAGAGGACGAGTCGGTCGCCCGCATGCTCAAGCGCTGCGACAAGCCGGTCTTTCTGCTGGTTAACAAGCTCGACAACCCCGATCGCGAGAACGACAGCATCTGGGAGTTCTATTCGCTCGGCATCGGTGAGCCCACGCCGCTGTCGGCTCTGCATGGCCACGGCACGGGCGACCTGCTCGACGATATCGTGGCCTTGCTCCCCGATGAAGAGGACGAGGTCGCCGACGAGTTCCCCGATGCACTGAATGTGGCCATCATCGGCCGCCCCAACGCCGGTAAGTCGTCGCTGTTCAACCGCATCCTGGGTGCCGACCGCTCCATCGTGTCCAATATCGCCGGCACCACGCGCGACGCCATCGATACCGTCGTCGAGCGCAACGGCAAGCATTACCGCATGGTCGACACCGCGGGCATTCGCAAGAAGAGCACCGTATACGAGAACATCGAGTACTACTCCATGGTCCGCGGCCTGCGCGCCATCGATCGCGCCGACGTGGCGCTGCTTGTCGTCGACGCCTCCGTGGGCGTTACCGAGCAGGACCAGAAGGTCATGGGCTTGGCCATCGAGCGCGGCTGCGCCATCGTCGTGCTGCTCAACAAGTGGGACCTGCTCGACGACGACCGCAAGCGCGAGGCCTGCATGGAGACCGTCGACCGCCGTCTGGGCGTCATGGCTCCCTGGGCTCAGTACCTGCGCATCTCGGCCCTGACCGGCCGCAGCGTCGAGAAGATCTGGGCGATGGTCGACGCTGCCGAGAAGACGCGTTCGCAAAAGATCAGCACCTCGCGCCTCAACACATTCCTCACCGACCTGCGCGAGTTTGGCCACACCGTGGTGGACGGCAAGCGCCGCCTGCGCATGCACTACGTGACCCAGACGGGCGTCAACCCGCCGACGTTTACGTTCTTCGTTAACCACAGCGACCTGGTCAACGACACCTACCAGCGCTACGTGGAGAACCGTATGCGCTCTACCTTCGACTTCGCCGGTACGCCCATTAGACTCTTCTTTAGGAAGAAGGAGCAAAAGGATGCATAATCCGATTCTGCTGACCGCCATCTGCGCCGTGGTATCGTTCTTTATCGGAGCGATTCCGTTTGGCCTGATCCTGGGCCGCGTGTTCAACCATACGGATATTCGCAAGGCGGGCTCCGGCAACATCGGCACCACCAACGCCCTGCGTGTAGCCGGCCCCAAGGTCGCGGCGCTCACGCTACTGCTCGACTGCCTTAAGGGTGCTATCTGCGTCCTTATCGCCCGTCCGCTCATCGCGAGCGTGGGCTATGGCTTCCCTGTGAGCATCATGGCTCCCGGTGCCGCTGGCGACTGGATGCTCGGCGTCATTTGCCTGGCTGCCGTGTGGGGCCACATCTTCTCGCCCTACCTTAACTTCCACGGCGGTAAGGGTATCGCCGTGGGCCTGGGCGTCATCCTCGCCTGGTACTGGCCCATTGGCCTGTCGCTGCTGGGCATGTTTATCGTGGCCGTCGCCATCACCAAGTTTGTGTCGGTGGGCTCGCTCGCCGCTGCCATCGGACTTCCCATCGCTGCCTGCGCGGTCTTTCCGTACAGCAGCCTGGGCCTCAAGTTTTGCATGGCGCTAATCGGCATCACCGTGGTGTGGGCCCATCGCGCGAACATCAAAAAGCTCATGACCGGTAAGGAGTCCAAGCTCTCGTTTACCAAGCGCGTCACCGAGCCCGACGATAAGTAGGAGAGAGTCATGAATGTTGCGCTGATTGGCTCCGGCTCCTGGGGAACCGCCGTCGCCGGCCTTGCCGCCGCGCGAGCCGAGCGCGTGACCATGTGGGCCCATAGCGAGCAGACGGCCGCCGGCATTAACGGTGAGCATCGCAACCCCCGCTATCTGGTGGACTACGTGCTGCCGGAAAACGTTGTCGCCACGACCGAGCTCGCCCAGGCGCTCGACGGCGCCGAAGCCATCATCTTTGCCGTGCCTTCGACGCACCTGCGCGACGTCTGCCACCAGGCGGCGCCGTTCATCGCGGACGAGACGCCGGTTCTGTGCCTCACCAAGGGTATTGAGCCCGAGTCCGGCCTGCTCATGAGCGAGGTCATCGCCAGCGAGATTGGCAACGAGTCGCGCGTGGCGGCGCTTTCGGGCCCCAACCATGCCGAGGAGATCTGCCGCGGTGGACTTTCGGCCGCCGTCATCGCCAGCGAAGATCCGCAGATAGGGGAGACCTTCAAAGAGCTGCTGCTGTCCACGGCCTTCCGCATCTACCTGTCGCAGGATATGACCGGCGTCGAGGTATGCGGCGCCATGAAGAACGTCATCGCCATCGTATGCGGCATCTCCGCCGGCTCGGGCGCGGGCGACAACACGCTTGCTCTCATCATGACGCGCGGCTTGGCCGAGATCAGCCGCCTGGTGCACGCCCGCGGCGGCCAGGCCATGACCTGTATGGGTCTTGCCGGCATGGGTGACCTCATTGCCACCTGCACCTCCGAGCATTCGCGCAACCGCACCTTTGGCTACGAGTTTGCCCACGGCGTTTCGCTCGACGAGTACCAGACGCGCACGCATATGGTGGTGGAAGGCGCCGTCGCCGCCCGCAGTGTGAGCGAGCTCGCCCGTTCACTGGGTGTAGACATTCCGCTCACCTTTGCCGTGGAGCAAACGCTCTACAACGGTGTTACTTTGGATAGGGCGCTCGAGATTCTTACCGACCGCGTCCCCTCTCAAGAGTTCTACGGACTCTCCGACTAGCGCAGAAAGGCTACTACCATGGGTTCCATCAAAATCGCTCCGTCCGTCCTTTCGGCCGACATGGCCAACCTCAAGGGCGAGCTCGACAAAATCGCCGGCGCCGACTACGTGCACTTTGACGTTATGGACGGTCATTTTACCGGCAACCTCACCTTTGGCGTCGATATCCTCAAGGCCGTTAAGCGCTCCACCGACGTGCCGGTTGACGCGCACCTGATGGTGTCGAATCCCGACGAGACCGTCGATTGGTACGCCGATGCCGGTGCCGATATGATCACCGTGCACTACGAGGCCTCCACGCACCTGCACCGCACGCTCACGCATCTGCAGCAGCGCGGCGTCAAGGCCGGCGTGGTGCTCAACCCTGCCACCCCCGTGTGCGTACTCGAGAGCATCATCGACGTCGTCGATATGGTGCTGCTGATGAGCGTGAACCCTGGCTTTGGAGGCCAGAGCTTTATCCCCGGTACCATCGCCAAACTTCACGAGCTTACGGCCATGTGCGAGCGCCACGGCGTGTCGCCCCTGATCGAGGTCGATGGCGGTATCTCTTCCAAGAACATCGCCGAGGTCGTTAAGGCTGGCGCCAACGTGCTCGTGGCCGGCTCCGCCGTATTTAAGTCCGAAGATCCCGCCGCCGAGGTTGCGCTGCTGCAGAAGCTGGGCAATGAGGCAGCACAGGAGGCATAAACCCTTATGACCGCAGGTCAAAACCGCATACCCGTGAATCTTGACTATGCCGCCTCGACGCCCATGCGCGCCGAGGCGCTCCTTGCGCAGCGCGAGTACGACGACAGCGAGCTTGCCGGCGTCAACCCCAACTCGCTGCACTCGCTTGGCCGCAAGGCCGCCGCACGCCTGGAAGTCGCCCGTCGCGACATCGCCCGCAGCTTTGGCGCACGCGTTCGCCCGTCCGAGATCATCCTTACCAACGGCGGCACCGAGGCCAACCAACTGGCACTGCTCGGTCTTGCCGAGGGCGCTCGTCAGCGCGATCGCAAGCGCGACCGTGTAATCGTTTCGGCCATCGAGCACGATTCGATTCTGGACAACCTGCCGCTGCTGCGTACTGCCGGCTTTACCGTCGACCTGGTGCAGCCCTGCCGCGCGGGCTACATTGAGCCTGCCGCGCTTGTCGAGCTGCTTGGCGACGACGTGGCGCTCGTGAGCATTATGGTGGCCAACAACGAGACCGGCGTGGTGCAGCCCATCCGCGAGCTGGCCGCCGCCGTACATGCTGCCGGCGCCTTGTTTCATACCGATGCCATCCAGGGCTACTTGCATATTCCGCTCGATGTCTCCGAGCTGGGCGTCGATGCTATGACCGTTGCCGCGCACAAGATCGGCGGCCCCGTGGCATCCGGCGCGCTCTACCTTAAGAGCCGCACGCCGCTGCGTCCGCGCATCTTTGGCGGTGGACAGGAAGCCGGCCGTCGCGCCGGTACGCAGGATCTGCGTACGCAGCTGGCTTTTGCCGCTGCCGCTTCCGTGTTGCTGCCGAATGTGGGCCGGGAGCGCGCGACGCTGCAGGCCCTGTCCGACAAGCTCTACGCCACGCTTACGGCCCATCCTCGCATTCACGCCACGATGGGCGACTACGCGCAGGCAGATCGTCTGCCGGGTATGGTTTCGATCTACGTCGACGGCATGGACTCCGAGGAGCTCATCATCAAGCTCGATGCCGCCGGCTTTGAGGTTTCGGCCGGATCTGCTTGCTCGAGCGGCAGCATGGACCCGAGCCACGTGCTCAGCGCCATGGGCATTGGTCGCGAGCAGGCATTGGGCGCACTGCGCATCTCGTTTGATGACCGCGTGAATCCGGACGATCTGGACGACTTTGCCCAGACGCTAATCTCGATCGTAGGCGCGGCATGATCGTCTCCGAGCTTGAACGTGCGCTGCTGGCGCGTTACCCCAAGGCGGACGCCGAGGGCTGGGATCATGTTGGGCTATCTGTGGGAGATCCCGCTGCAAAGATCACCGGTGTTGCCTGCGCACTCGACGCGACCGAGGCCAACGTGCACCGCGCTCTCGAGGCCGGCGCCAACGTGCTGCTGACGCATCATCCCATCTATATCAAGGCGCCCGAGGCCTTTTGTCCGGCCGATTCCGCGCGCCCACAGTGCAGCGCTGCGCTGTACGAGGCAGCTCGTTGCGGCGTGAGCATCATCTCGCTTCACACCAACCTGGACCGCTCGCACGAGGCGCGCGTTCGCCTGAGTGAGTTGCTGGGCGCCGAGCCCATAAGCTCGCTGGAGCATGTGGACGAGCCCGAGCTCACCGGTCTGGGCGCACTCACGATCCTCCACGACCCCTGCAGCCTGCGCGACCTTGCCACTCGTGCCGCCATGGCCTTTGGCAGCGACCCCCGCGTATGGGGCGAAGCCGAGCACCCGTGCCGGACCGTCGCCATTTTGGGTGGCTCCCTGGGCGACTTTGGTGAGCTTGCCATCGCCGCGGGCGCAGATGTTATTGTGACGGGCGAGGCGGGCTACCACGTGGCGCAAGACCTTGCCCTGCGCGGGCTGCCGGTGATCTTGCTCGGCCACGACCGCTCCGAGGAGCCGTTCGTGGATATCTTGATGAACTCTGCAGTTGACGCCGGGGTCGACCCCCGTCATACGATTAAAATACTGAAGCCTTGCCAATGGTGGACTGTGACAAAAGGAGAGAACTTATGAGCGCCGGCGCTACGCTACTCAAGCTGCAACAGATCGATTTGGAGCTCGCCCGCAACAAGAGCGAACTTGCCAATATGCCGGAGCTCAAGGAGCTCGCTTCCAAGCGCAAGACCTATGTGAAGCTCAAGTCCGAGATGACCAAGCTCTACGCCCAGCGCAAAGATCTGGACATTGAGCTCGACGACCTCAACACCACGGAGATCCAGACCAACAACGCCATCGAGGCTGCCAAGAAGCGTCACGTCGACGGCTCTGATTACCGCGAGGTGCAGGACCTGGAGAATGAGCTTGCCACCCTGGCAAAGCGTCTGGACAAGATCGAGCACACCCGCAAGGATGTCGTTGTCGCCCACAAGGAGGCGCTCGACCGCGAGGCTCGCGCGCAGGCCATCATCGCTAAGTTCGAGGAGGGCGTGAAGGCCGATACCAAGGCCGCCCGCGCCAAGGCCGCCGACCTCCAGGCCCAAATTGACGCAGCCACAAAGGAGCGCACCGCGCTGGCTGCCACGCTGCCGACTGACGTGCTCACCGACTACGAGCGTCTGCTCAAGCAGTTCCGCGGCCTGGCCGTCGAGACCATCAAGGGCAACATTCCCACCATCTGCCACACCGCGCTGCAGGCATCGTCCATGAGCGACCTCAACCACGACGGTAGCGAGATCGCACACTGCCCGTACTGCCACCGTCTGCTGGTGCTTCCCAGCAAGGAAGCGTAAACGATGGCGGCACCCAACAATTCAATGCAACTTGAGGGAAAAACGATCCTGCTGGGCATTACCGGCGGGATCGCCGCCTATAAGTCGTGCAATATCGTGCGCCTGCTGCAAAAGCGCGGCGCGCGCGTCAAAGTCGTTATGAGCGAGCATGCCACGGAGTTCGTGGGCCCGCTCACCTTCCGTGCGCTTACGGGCGAGCCGGTCGCTGTGGGCCTGTTCGACGATCCCTCCGACCCCATCCACCACATTTCGCTCGCGCAGGAGCCCGACCTGGTGGTCGTGGCGCCCGCGACGGCCAATATCATCGCCAAGATGGCCAACGGCATCGCCGATGACCTCATCTCCACCACGCTGCTTGCCACGCCGCGACCCATCGTGATCGCGCCCGCTATGAACAACGGCATGTGGAAGGCACCGGCGACGCAGGCCAACATGGCCACGTTGCGCGACCGTGGCGTCCATGTGGTGGGACCCGGCAGCGGCTACCTTGCCTGCGGCGACGTGGACACGGGACGCATGAGCGAGCCCGAGGACATTGTCGAGGCCATCTGCGAGGTGCTCAACCCCGCACCTCAGGACCTGGCGGGCAAGCGCATCGTCATCACCGCCGGCCCTACGCACGAACCGATCGACCCCGTGCGCTTTATCGGCAATCGGTCATCGGGAAAGATGGGCATCGCCCTGGCGGGGGAGGCCGCTCGCCGCGGTGCTGCGGTCACGCTCGTGTTGGGGCCGACGTCACTCGACGTGGGTCGCGGCGTGGAGTGCGTGCGCGTGCAGACCGCCGCAGAGATGCTACAGGCGGCGCTGAGCGCCTTCCAGACGGCCGATGCGGCCATTTGCGCGGCGGCTGTCGCCGACTACACACCCGCGGCCCCTGCCGACCATAAGCTCAAAAAGGCCAATGAACGCCTCGATCGCATCGAACTGGTCGAAACGGTCGATATTTTGGCCGAGCTCTCGCGCCAGAAGGGCGAACGATGCGTGATCGGCTTTGCGGCCGAGACCGATAACGTCGTGGAGTACGCGCAGTGCAAGCTCGCCCGCAAGGGTTGCGATGCCATTATCGCCAACGATGTCTCGCGTGCCGATTCGGGTTTTGGAACCGATACCAACAAGGCCTGGATCGTAAGCACAACGGGCACGCAAGAACTTCCCGTTCTAACAAAACCCCAGCTCGCAGATACAATTTTGGACTTGCTTCAAAATTTATAAAAAAGTTCTTGCACAAGGGCAAAGTTTCGGGTTAATATACTCCCTGTTGCGAGCGAGAGCAGAGCAACAAACAAAAGCTTCGGGACGTGGCGCAGCTTGGTAGCGCACTTGACTGGGGGTCAAGGGGTCGCTGGTTCGAATCCAGTCGTCCCGACCAGAAGTTTGCAGGTCAGGCACCTAGTGCCTGACCTTTTTTGTTTTAAGCAATTGCTTAATTTTGATTAAGCAACAGGGTGCCAATAATCTACCTACGCGATAATCGCCTTTTGCGGCTACTTGTGTGTTATGCAGGTACATGAGCCGAGCTATTAACGCGATATGAGTTTACATATGCGTAGCTGGTACACGCCGAGAACGGGCGGCATTTATCGCGGCGATTCACACAGATATAGCGACTGTAACGAACAAGCGTGTCGCTGTATTTATTCCAGTGGTTCACTTGATCGGTGGACAAGTTGGCTGTTGCAACGAAACGCCAAGCAGGATGGGCTCCATACGAGGATGCCGCAGCGGTAATGGCGGGGGAGTGCGGCAGGCGCTCTGAGGGCCGCTGTATGACCTCATTTTTCTTCAACCAGACAACATGCGCTTCAAGCCACGAATCGTTCGCTTGGTTGCCAAATGAAAAGCCCGCGCAGAATCGCACGGGCTTTTCATTGGTTGCAGATGAGGCTAAAAGCAGAAGGCGGGGAACACGCAGTAGATGTTCGTCGCGCTGTAGTAGTCATAGCTGCCGTTGCTGTGGACACAGCGGAAGGACGCGGAGTTGCTCGGATGCACGGAGCGAGTCCAGTGATAGCTGCTCGACGAAGCACTGGAATAGTTCGACGTTGTCACGCCCTTGGATTTGTAGTACTCGTACTGGGCGCCGTCAGACTGGAGGTCACCGTAGACTTCAGTCATCGAGAGCAGGAAGACCTTGTCAGTCGTGGCCGAGGGGGTGCCTGCCTTGCCGCCGCCCAGGTTGTCGGTCATCTTCGTGACGGACTTCACCTTGGACTGGAGTTCGCAAGGCAAAAGCGACCAGAGGTCGCCGGTATCGAGGCGGCCGCGGAGTTCGGACTTCTCCCAGCCGCCGGCGTGCGTGTTCGTGGCGTTTATTCTCTGTAGGGCCAGGGCATTGTTGGTCGCCTCGAACGTAAGCCCCGCCTTGCCTGAGCCATCAGCAAAAATTAAGATAAGACCGTGTATGACCAATATGAACTTGAGCATATTCCGTCCGTATTCATACTGGATGATCAAGGAAACATCATCGGCTTATCCGAAGGAGATGAAGAACCTCTTGCCTTATTAAAGAAATACGCCAAATACAACGGATATAAAGCGGAAGGAGGCGACATCAAGTAACTATCAAAGGCCAGATTAAGGAGCCAGTCATGAAGAAATGCCTGCCCTCCATCGTCTCAGCAGCTCTTTGCCTCTCCCTTGTCATGACACCATTTGTGCCCGTTGCGGCAGCCTATGCCGACGAGGGGTCTCCCGGCGAGAGCAGCGAGATCTACGTCGGAGACAACTACGACGAAAATTACGATATATCCCTTTTTGAGCGCGGACGCTGCACGGATTCATATTCCAAGGCGTGGTGCGATTCTCACGGATTTGCAAATAACCGCACCGTCCATCACAAGGTCAAGCTGAACGCGAAGGAGGAGGCTTGCCTGCGCGATCCCTACCTTGCTAGCACCGCTGAAGTTATCGCCGGTCTCGTGACAACCGGTCCTGGCGGCGGCTTGTTTGCAACCGCAATGACATCGTACCGACTTTTCACTTGCATGTTCTGAAAGGCAGTTGCCATGCAGTCGCAAAATCAATCGAGATACTTGACCACAATCGGCTTTGCCCTGCTTGCATTACTCTTTGCTAGCGACCTTTTGCTGAAACCGCCCAAGGAACTCGTTTCGCTTGCCATAGCCTGCATTTCCGCCCTTTACTTTACGGCAACCCTATTCGTCGGACTAAAGGAGAGGAAAAAAGGCGCAGTCGTTGCATCTGCCGTAGGCGTGATCATAGCCATTGCCTCATTCTTTATCTGACACATTGGTGATCTAGGGGCGATATCGTAGGAATACGACCGGGAGAGCCGGGACCAGATTGCCCGGGTTGCCCGGTCGGCTCGCGCGACGGCGCGGCGGTTCCACAGAAAGCTCTCCGGACTTCACGCCGTTTCTGATCGCATTGTAGACAGCCATCTCGTCTTCGCAGTCGGCGAGCACGCGGTGTGCGTCGTCGTTTTGGATGTCCAGTAAATCTCGAAGGTCCTCCATGCACCAGCGTCCGAGATTTGGCCATGCGCGTTGCGCGAGCTGATAAGTGTCGATTGCGATGTTGTAGTTAAAGTCCAAGCCAAAGCCGTCCCAGGCAGAACGGCTTTGTTTCCTTGATTATCAACTTCATCCGGACACTTCCCGCATTCATCCGTGTGTGTACGGATGAATGCGGGGTTCAATACCCCGGCGGCCTGATCGGCAGACCGCCGGGAATTCTCACTCCTCGAAAAAAGCCGGCACTCGGTTAGTCCTGCGCATCTTGAAATCGCCAGACTCGTGGAAGACGTAGAGAATGCCGTCCATCCCATCTCGTGATGCATACGACAGGTGAACTGAACCGCAATCCGATCCATCATTGTCGAGAAGATCGAACGAATTCGGGTCGCTCGTTGCGGCCAAACGACCACTCAGACAAGAGCCATCGCCATTACAGATTTGCCATTCCATGTCTTCGCCTGCAAGAATCGCCATAGACGGCCTGGTCGCGCCATCGTCGACATACATCCCGTCTATGCCAAAACCGTTCTCAGCGCCATCGATAAACGACTGCTCGGACCTATACCTCGCAAATGATGCGCATAGCACCATTGCAAGACAAAGTACAGAGCCAACAATCGCTATCTTTGCATAGCTCTTGCCTATCATGTCATTCACCTCCCTCGTATGTATCGAGGTATTCCTGCTTGAGCGTCTGCG
>USHR01000015.1 GCA_900554495.1 uncultured Collinsella sp. | reverse complement strand
GATTGATCACCTGCGTAATTTTGACGTGATCCCTATGATTTCGCTCGGTCGCGATTTGCATGTCGTGGATTCGTATCACTGCATGATCACGCTGCCTGACGGCTCGCAGAAAAACATCGTCAAATACGAGCGCGATGCGTGCGATCTTAAGATTCGCGAGGTGGAGAGCCTGCATGAGGTCGCTGATGCTTATCCCGTGGACAAGCTGCTGACGGCGGGCGATCCGGCCTACCTGCAGGCGCATTACGAGGAGATGTATGCGCCCTTTAAGCAGACGCTTTCGGGCATGTTTACGGCCGACTGGTACTTTGAGTACACGGCGCCCGGTATCGACAAGGCCCGCGCACTCGAGGGTGCCCTGCCCAAGCTCGGCATCGATGCCAGTGAGGTCGTATCGTTTGGCGACGGCCAGAACGACAAGTCCATGATTGAGTGGGCCGGCACCGGTGTTGCCATGGGTAACGCCGTCGAAGAGGTTAAGGCTGTAGCCCAGATGGTGACCGCCGATAACAACGAAGATGGCATTGCGGTGGCGCTGGATAAGCTGCTGGGTTAGAATCGCCGATTAATGCATGGCTCGGGCGCCTGCTTGCGGGCGTCCTTTTGCTAGGGAGGGTGCCGTGTCCGCATTTCCGTTCGACGCCGTTATCTTTGACATGGACGGCGTCATTGTCGATACCGAGTATTACTACTTGGGCGAGACTGCCGCGTTTGCCAAGGAGCTTGGACTTAATCTGACTCAAGAGGAGTTGAATGGGCAGGTCGGTACCTCGCATCAGTTCTTCCTGCATATGCTGGTCGATTGGTTTGAGCGCGCCGGTAAGGGACACTTCACTGGCGAGGAGGCGTTGGCCCGTTGGGACGAGTGGGCGCATAAGCGTCCGCGTGACTATCAGGCTTTGATTAACCCAGGCGCCGTGGATACGATTCGAGAGCTGCCGCGCCGTGGCGTTCGCGTGGCGCTTGCCAGCTCGTCTCCCATGGTTAGCATCGAGGAAGTGCTCAATGCATGCGGGCTGTCGGATGCCTTTGAGTATGTGGTGAGCGGCGAGCAGTTTAAGGAGAGCAAACCCGAGCCCGACATCTACCTGCATGCGCTGGACCTGCTGGGGCTGCCCGCGAATCGCTGCTGCTGCGTTGAGGATTCGGTGCCCGGCATCACCGCTGGCAAGCGAGCCGGCCTGACAGTCATTGCCAAGCGCGAGGAACGCTTTGGCTTTAGCCAGGATGCCGCGGACAAGATTATCGACCAGCTGCCGGAGCTGCTCACGCTTTCTTAGGAGCGCGGTAGTTGCGCGTTTTTCGGGTCTGATGAGTAAATAGCCAACATTTTGGTGCGACACCTAGCATACTTTAAGCTAATGCGGGCTTAAGGGCTTGTTGAATGCCCCTGAGCCCGCTTTAGACTTAATCGTGCTTGGAGAGGGTATATGCCACCGACTGAAGGGCTAACTGACGGTAAAGCAGCGATACCGCTGTACCAACAGGTTATCGATATCATTAAAAACGAAATCAACTCCGGCGCCTACAAGGCAGGCGCGCGGATACCCAACGAATTCGAATTGGCTGAGAGCTATAAAGTTGGCCGCGTTACCGTGCGACGTGCTATTGAGGAGCTCGTCCAGCAGGGCTATCTAACGAAGCGACAGGGGAAAGGCACGTTTGTCAATGCCCCCAAGCTCAAGCGCAAGATTCGCCAGAAGGATGACGTTCAGAGTTTTTCGGACGCATGCCGCGTTAACGGAATGGAACCGGGGGCGTGTGTCATTTCGAGAAAGATACTGCCGGCGGATTCCACCGAAGCACATTTCTTTGGTGTTCCCGTTGGAACTGACTTGATTTGCGTTGAGCGCGTGCGTACTGCCGATGGCGTCCCCGTCATGCTTGAGAACAACATATACGTTTACGAGGACAACGCCTATCTATCAACGGCGCCTCTATCTAACCAATCCATTTTTGAGTTCGTGCGCAACCAGACTGGCCGCATGCCCGCGTTTACCGACCCGTGCACGCTCGAGATCGCGTGCGCATCGCCCGAGGTCGCTCGGTTGCTGGCGGTTCCCGTTGGCGAACCCTTGTTTTATATGGAAGCCTTCTTTTTCGATGAGCAACGGCGGCCGTTTATCATCGGTCGTCAGCGGATCGTTGGGTCTCGCTACGTTTTTGACATCTAGGACATTGCGAATGGAAACGCCCGGTGGATCATCTCACCGGGCGCTTCCATACCGTTCACGGCGCGAACGCGACCGTTCAACCGCGTTGCGGCAATCAGTTTGAAATTATCTTGATGACGGGAAAAGCTGCTGGTAATCTATAGAACGTCATAGAACGTTTGCCTTATGCAAGCGTTGAAGCGAGATGCGATGCAGTCTCGAGTTCTTTGGAGGTATCTATGTCAGATACGAAGGCGAAGAAGACAAACAGACGTTTTAAGTTCAAATTACCGCATGTCTATACGATCATGTTCTTGCTGATCGTTGTCTTTGCGGTCCTGACTTGGATCGTTCCCTCGGGTCAGTATCAGCGCAAGACGATTTCGACAGCGGCGGGCGAGCGCGAAGTCGCCGTTGCTGGAACCTATGAACAGGTCGATAAGAACTACACCGATTCCGAGACCGGCGAGACCATCAATCTGGGTCAGGATATCTTCGCGGTCCTGCAAGCGCCCACTAAGGGCATCCAGGAGGCTGCCGACGTCGTTGCGTTCGTCTTATTGATTGGCGGATCGTTCGCAATCATCACCAAGACCAACGCTTTGAATGCCGGCATGAGCCGTGTGATTAAAAAGCTCAAGAACAAGGACATCCTCATCATTCCCATTACGATGACGTTGCTGTCCATTTGCGGCACTACGTTTGGCATGTCTGAGGAAGCCCTGCCGTTCTATGCCATCTTCATTCCCATCATGATGGGTATCGGTTATGACTCGATGACGGCATTCATCATCTGCTTCCTTGGTCCTAACCTGGGATATTGTGCTTCGACCATCGACCCGTTTAATGTTTTGATCGCCCAGGGCATCATTGGCATCGAGGGCAATCCTCAGCTGTGGCTGCGCGCCGTTTCTTGGGTCATCTTTACTGCCGTCGGTATCGCATGGGCCATGCGCTACGCTATGCGCGTCAAGAAAAACCCCGAGTCGTCCATTACGTACGAGGACGACAAGCTCAAGCGTGTTGAGTTTTCCGTGACCGATGCCTCCATCGAGGAAGAGTTCACTACCCGTCAGAAGCTCGTACTTATCGATTTTGCCTGCGGTATGGGCATTATCGTCTGGGGTCTTGTTACCCAGGGCTGGTACATGAATGAGATTTCCGCCGTGTTCCTTGGCATGGGCTTGCTTGCCGGTATCCTGGGCGGTCTTGACCAGCAGACGATCGCTGAGGAGTTCGTTAAGGGTCTCGCCGATTTTGCGTACGCTGCTATCGTTATCGGTATCGCTCGCGGTATTCTGGTCATCGCCGAGGGCGGCATGATCATCGACACCATCCTCCAGGCGCTCGCTACTGCGCTCGCCGGTGCACCCGCTGCCGTCTACACCACGTTTATGTATATCGTCCTTGGCCTGCTCTCTTTGCTGGTTCCCTCGAGTTCTGGACTTGCGGCGCTCACCATGCCCGTCATGGGTCCGCTGACCGAGCTTATGGGCCTCAATCCCGAAGCTGCCGTTACCGCGCTCCAGTTTGCTAATCAGACCATCAACACCATCAGTCCCGTGGCGGGCATGACGGTCGCCGGCCTTGCCGTGGCTAAGATTTCGTTTGGCCAATGGTGGAAGACCATTTGGAAGTTCTTCATTTTCATGGTCGTCTTTGGCCTGATCGTAACGGCAATCTCTGGCATGCTTCCGGTGTAGGTGGTTGTGATGTCTGATCGTTTAACGGTCCTGACGTCTAAGAGCGTCTTTACCGGTACGGGGGACCTGCCGTTCGAAGGTTTCGTAGCGGTCCGTGGCAATCGAATTGAGGCGGTTGGCACCAAGTGTGAGGTAGCTTCGTATTTGACCCAAGCGGACGAGGTAGTTGATCTGGGCGACCGTACCGTCATGCCTGGCCTGATCGATGTGCATACCTTCTATACAGGCTGGGCGCTGCGGACGTTGGGGTCTGATCTGTCCGGCATCGCTGATGCCAAAGAGGCCGTGTCGCTCTTGCGTGCATGGAAAGAAGATCATCCGGATTGCGCGGCGGCTTTTGGCCACAGCCTACCCGAAACGTTGGCATCGGATGCCGAGAACGCAAATACGGCAGCTGTGTTTGACGATTGTTTTGGCGATATCCCTGTCGTCTGCTTTACACCGGGTGCGGAGACCTGCGTTCTCAATGCTGCCGCCAGTGCACGATACGGCTTTACACCCCAGGCGTGCTATGCCGAGAAGATCTGGCGCATGATGAGCGATTTCCTCGCGCTGCCCGAGGTACGTGCGGGGTATTCGGACTACATGAGCATGCTTAACGAGCGCGGCGTTACCGCCATCAAGGAGATGGCGTTTGATGACTACTACGGTTTTGCCGACGAAATGGCTCGCCGTGAGGAATCTGGTGAGCTGACGGTTCGCGTCTCTATGATGTCGCAGCCGGTGGGTGCCGGTGCAAATCTGGCATATGCCCGCGAGGCACGAGAGCGCTTCCGGGGACCGTTCGTTCGTTTTTCTGGCTTCAACCGTATGACCGATCGCGGCGTATGGGCGGGGCTTGCCGAGATGATTGACCCCTATGAGGACACGGCCGATGCGGGCGCTGCCGGCAAGACGGTTGTCGAGGAGCCCGAGTGGGATCTGATTGAGAACGAGCTGCGCGCAATTGATGCTGACGGCTTCCGATATTCCTTGCATTGCCAGGGCGATGGCGCCGTTCGTCGCACCGTGGCGCTCTATGCCTCGCTGCCTCGAGACGAGCATGGACGGTTGCTTCGCCGCCATGCGATTACCGATCTCGAGAACTCTGATCCGACCGATCTTGTCAAGTTTGGCAAGTTAGGTGGAATTTGCGAGGTCTATCCGCAGATTCTGACGCTGGACCGGCGCGAGGATTGCCTGTCGATGATGCGTCGACAAATTGGCAAGACGCGACTTTTGCACAGCTGGAATCGCCGCGGCATGGAAGATTCCGGATGCACGGTGTGCTGTGGTACGGATTTGCCGCTGCTGATTCCGAGCCTGGGCGAGTCAATCTACAGTGCGTGCGGCGGATACTTCGACGATGGACTGCCCGTGAATGAGGCCAACGCGCTGACGCTTGTCGAGCTCTTGCGTGCTTGGACTGCCGGGGGCGCGTACGATCTGATGCGCGAAGACGAGCTGGGTACGCTCGAGGTCGGCAAGCTTGCTGATATCTGCGTGCTCGATCGGGATGTGTTCGACCTCGATTATCGCGACGCACGCGATCTTTCGGTTGATATGACGATGTCGGACGGACAAATCGTGTTCGATCGAAATAAGGAGGCATAAGATGTCTGAATCCAAGCCGACGCTGCGCCGCGAACAGATTGCGGGCATGAATATCCACTACATCATGTGGTCGCTCGATTACTTCCTTGATGTGCAGCAGCGTTTGGGCTTTGAGTCCATTGAGCTGTGGTGTGCGGAGCCGCATGTGACACTCGACCATACGGGCTACTTTGAGGCTGAGGTCCTGGCGAAAAAAGCTGCAGACCGTGGGCTTAGGTATCGTACTCTGTGTCCCGAGAATGTTGTCTATCCTTGGCAATACTGCGCACGCAAACCGCTGCATGAACAGCGCAGCCTGGCGTACTTTAAGCACGGCATTGAGCTTGCCGAGGTACTTGGGTGCGACCGTATGTCCGTCAACTCGGGCTGGGGCGACTGGGACGAGGACCGCGAGGAAGCCTGGAAGCGCAGCCGCGAGCACATGTCCATTCTGGCGGAGTATGCCGGCGAGCACGGTCTGGTGCTTACGATGGAAAGCCTGCGTCCCGAGGAGAGCAACCTTGTGACGACGGTTTCCGATGCGAAGCGCATGATTGACGAGGTCGCGAGCCCGTACTTACAGCCCATGGTTGATACAACCGCGATGGGCGTTGCAGGCGAGACGCTCGAGGACTGGTTTGCCGCCTTTGGTGATGGGGCAATTCACGAGATGCACTTTATCGACGGTGATCCGTATGGCCATCTGGTGTGGGGCGATGGCAAGCACGATATGGACGCCTTCGTTGCCACGCTCAACGCCCATGGTTTCGACGGCATGCTGGGCCAGGAAATCACGGACGGTCGTTACTATGATGACCCGGCGGCGGCAGATGCCAAGAACATGGCCGCATTCGAGAAATATCTGATTGACTAAAACAACTATCGGCCACGCAACCAACGTCATTGATTGTGGACCAAACAAGAAAGGAACTGGATATGAACGCACACGACCTGATCAAAGAGGCAATTGCCGAGAAGGGCAAGTTCGACAGCGTCTACTGGATTGCTTGCGGTGGCTCCATGATCGATTTGATCCCGGCTCATGAGCTTCTGCAGCGCGAGGCAACCACCTTCACTTCGTATATCTATACGGCTCGCGAGTTTGATATCATGCGCCCGCGCCGCTTGGGTGAGAAATCCCTGGTCATTGCTTGCAGCCACAGTGGCAACACCCCCGAGGTCGTCGAGGGCTGTGAGATTGCCCTTGCTGCCGGCGCTACGGTGATCGCCCAGACCGACAACGCTGGATCCAAGATTGACTCCGGCAAGTGGACCACGTGGGTCTACCCGTGGGGCGAGGGCGTGCCGCAGGCCGAGGTCCCCGCTGGCATTTCGCTGTCGCTTGCGGCCGAGCTGCTCGATCAGCAGGAGGGCTACGCCGATCTTGCCGATATGTATGCCGGTATTGCCGAGATGGATAAGATTCTTCCCCCGGCACGCGAGAAGGTAAATGCCGAGCTGGGTGATCGCTTTGCCAAGCTTTGCCAGGAGCACGAGTTCTTCTATATTCTGGGCAGCGGTCCCAACTTTAGCCAGACCTACGGTTTCGCTATCTGCTCTCTTATGGAGATGCAGTGGCAGCACTGCAGCTACATCCACTCTGCCGAGTACTTCCACGGCCCCTTCGAGGCTACTCAGGATGGCGTTTTTTACTTCCTGCAGATGGGCTCCAGCGAGTGCCGTGCTATGGACGAGCGCGCCCTGGCGTTCCTTAAGACGCATACCGATACGCTGATGGTGCTTGATGCCAAGGAGTACGGTATGGAAGCCGTGCCGGCGAGCGTCCGTGCCTATCTGGACCCGGTGCTGTTCTACGCCATGAACTGCGAGCTGCGCGCCGCACGCGGCAAGGTGTTTGATCACGATCCCGATTTCCGCCGCTATATGGGTGTTGTCGAGTACTAGAAGGGGCAAAGGTCATGGCATTTAACGTTAACGCGCTCGGATTTGGCGACAACGTCGTCGATCGCTACGAGCATATCCACACCATGTATCCCGGCGGCAATGCGGTGAACTTCGCCGTTTATGCCAAGAAATGCGGTGCCGCACGCTCTGCATACATGGGCATTTTTGGCAATGACGCCGCTGCCGAGCATGTCATTGCAAGCCTCGAGGATGAGGGTATCGAGCTTGACAAATGCGAGCAGATGATTGGCGAGAACGGAGCGGCTCGCGTGACCGTCGTTGACGGTGACCGTGTCTTCCTTGGCTCCAACGAGGGCGGTATCCGTGGCGATGCGCGCTATGTCCTCGATCGCTTTGACCTTGCGTACATGAAGCAGTTCGATGTGGTTCATTCGGGCAACTACTGCTTTACCGAGCGCGAGCTGCCCAAGTTGAAGGCTGCGGGCGTCACGGTCTCTTTTGACTTTTCGGACGACTCCACCGACGAGTACTACGAGCAGATTGCGCCCTACGTCGATTTCGCTTTCTTTAGTGCGGCGGATGCCGCGAGCGAGGACGAGATTCGCGAGCGTCTGGCATGGGTGAAGGGTCTGGGTCCGCGTTTTGTGTCGGCTACGGCGGGCGCCGAGGGCTGCATTGCTTACGACGGCGAGCGTTATTACCGCCAGCTGGCTAAACCGGTAACGGACATGAAGGACACCATGGGGGCGGGCGACTCGTTCCTCACCTCGTTTTTGATGTGCTATCTCGATTCCGTCAAGCGTGGTGAGGATGGCGCCGAGGCCATCGAGCGCGCGCTCGACTTTGCTGCCGGGTTTGCTTCGACCGTGTGCGGCATGGAAGGTTCTTGGGGCCACGGAGCACCAATCGTCGAATAGCCGAGCGGTCCCGGGGAGGTGCGGGTGCCTCCCCGGGACTCGGTGTGCAAAAAATGCCAAATATGAGTACTGTGACTAATTTAGTCGCAGCAAAATCAACCCCTTCAGATGTGATTTGAGCGTCTGGAGGGGTTTAAGATTTGCGAAAACGCAGGATGAATGACTGTAAAAGCTCTAATTAGCGGACAATCGAGGATTATTCTGGCGGTTGGGAAGTTAAAAGTAATGTATCCATTCCGGTAGCAGTACTCATATTTGGCATTTTTTGCCCACAGGGGTTAGCGAAGGTCAAATACAGAGCGCGCATTTGCTAAAACTGCCGACTCAATGTGCTTAGCGTCACAGTTTTTGAGTGAGGCAATGCGCATCGAGGTCCTTGTGAGCGATCTGATGAGCGACTGTGCGCTTGTTTCTGTGTTTGGCTCGGCTGGCGCATCGGTCTCGAGCACTAGACGGTCGAGTGGAATCTGTCGGGCATATTCGCGTCCACGTTTAGACGCAAGCATGCGTTCGTTGACGGAAAAACTACAGCCCGCATTACGCGCGCGGGCGAGTTCGTCCGAAGTGCCGCTAAACCAGTGGAAGATGATAGCGGGGGAGTCGGAGTTTGGGATGAGTAGTCCATGCGATTCGAGGACGTCCAGTACGGCTCCTGCCGAACGAATGGCGTGAATTGATATCACGCGCCCGGTAAGAGGATGCTGCACGAGTGTATCGCAGAGCCGGTCAAATGCCTGTATTTGTAGCGGCTCACTTCCGGCAAAGCGTGCGGAAAAGTCGAGTCCCACCTCGCCGATGTGGCGCTCTTGGGCAGCAACTTCGCAAAGCAGATCGACTTCGGCAGGACCGCAGCGGCCGTCGGCGAGCCACCAGGGGTGGAGCCCAACGCCAGCGATGATGCCTGGTAGGCGACGGGCGCGCTCGTTTGCGGCCGAAAAGTCGCGTGGGTCGACCCCGCAGTCAAAGAGCCCCAGACCCGACGCCGCCGACTCACTGGCTGCAGCATCGGGGCCGAGCATCAAATCAAGATGACAATGCGTGTCAAAGAATTGCGGTTCCATCGCAGGACATCCTGCTAGTCCAGGCGTTGGCCGTCGGCGCGTACGCGCTCGGTGCCGCGCCCGCTGATCTGGCGGATAACCTCGCCGGCAATCATCTGACCCATGATGGGCGGCATAAAGCTGGCGGTACCCAACTCGGTACGCTCGTGGATGTTGGACGGGTCGCGGGGTTGGGTCTTAACCGATTCCTCGCAGCTAAACAGCACGTGCAGACTCTTGATTCCGCGCTTCTTACATTCTTTGCGCATGATGCGGCTCATGGGGTCACGTACCGTATCGAAAATGTCGGCAAAGCGGAGGCACTCGGGATGGAGCTTGTTGGCCCCGCCCATGGAGCTAACCAAACGAATGTCGTGGTCCTGAGCATATTTGGCAATGGTGAGCTTGGCCGAGATGGTGTCGATGGCGTCGACGACGTAGTCGAGCTTGCCGTCCGTCTGCTCCAAAACGCTCGCGAAGAACTCGTCGATGTTGTCGCTCAGCAGGTATTCGGTGCGTTTGATAACGGTGGCGGTGGGATTGATGTCGTGGATCATGGCTTCCATAACATCGACCTTGCGCTTGCCGATGGTGCTGTGAAAGGCGATAGCCTGGCGATTGATATTGCTGGGCGCGACGATGTCCTTGTCCAGAATGACGAAATGACCAATGCCGCCGCGGGCGAGTGCCTCGCAGCAGTTGGAACCCACGCCTCCGCAGCCGAGCACCAACACCGTAGCATCGGCGAGCTTATCGAGTGCCTCGCGGCCCATGATGATCTCGAGCTTGGTGTCGCGTGTCTCGACGAGGGCGGCAGCGGTTTCGGTCATAGACATCCTCCGATGGGGAAGCGAATCGTGTTTTAGCTATTGCCATTATAGGTGTTATCGCGATTCCATTTGAGCCCTTGGGCTTGTTGAAATGGGATCGGGGTTCGCATAAGATTGAAGCAGATGGCACCCGTTGCAGCGGGTTGGCTAACTCCAAAACACGTTTGTAGCGTGAGAAGTGGCCGTCTTCGCATTACGCGGAGGCGGCTATTTTTTTGAGTACAAGATTAGATAGTTAGACAAACATCTAAATATCGAGTATAGTGTGCGCGTCATGAGAGATGATGAGAGGAGGTCTTATGCCGGGAGAGGGTTTTAAGGCGCTTGCCGATCCAACGCGACGGCGCATTTTGGAGTTGCTGCGCGAGGGCAATTGCACGGCGGGGGAGCTTGCCGAGCATTTTGATATCAGTAAGCCGTCGCTAAGCCATCACTTGGCGACGCTCAAAAACGCCGGGTTGGTGACCGACGAGCGCCATGGCCAAAACATCGTATACAGCTTAAACACCACCGTCATGCAGGACTTGATCGGTTGGTTTATGGGCTTTACAAACACGGAAGGTGATAAGGATGAATAACGAAAACAAGGGCATTCACCCCACGGGGGTATCGTCGCGCGTGTGGATTGCGCTGGTCGCTCTGTGCGTCGCCAATGTCGTAGCGCACCTCATGGTGATGCCGAGCTTGCCTGCGCAGATTCCCACGCACTGGGGAGCGAGCGGCGCCGTCGACGGTTGGGGTCCTAGCTGGATGGCATCGGCGCTCGGCGCGTTGCCGCTGGCGCTTCTCGCAATGTTCTGCGTGGTGCCGCGCATCGATCCCAAAGGTGAGGCATATCGAACCTCGGGCAAGTTCTATCAGGGTTTCGTAATCGCCTTCACCTTGTTCATGTGCGCTATAAGCTGGCTGGGAGAGCTTACGGTCTGGGGCGTGGTGCCGGCGGTCGGTTCAGCCAACGTGCTGATTTCCGGTGTTGTCGGTTTGCTGCTCATCGGCGTAGGCAACTACTTGCCGCGTGTGAAGCAGAACTATACGCTCGGCATCAAGACGCCCTGGGCGCTTGCCGATCCCGAGAACTGGCGCCGTACGCAGCGTTTTGGCGGCGCCTGCTTTATGGTGCTGGGTATTGGCCTGATTGTGATGGGCGTGGCAGGCAGCGTGCTTTCGAGTGAAGTCGTCGCCGCGGTGATTGCGGTTCTGGCGTTTGGTTCGGTCGGAGCCGTCTACGTCTACTCGTATCTGCTGTGGCATAAATCGCAGCGAGCCGCTCGTTAAGGTTGCGGAAAACTAGCGTACGCAGTTCATAGTATGTTCCGGGGGACTTTTCCCAGGTAGTATTAGGGGGTATGGGCAACCATGCCCCTTTTTCGTTAAGTTTCAGAGCTGGTTTCCTCATTTCGTTTCCACTAAAGCGAATCAAGAATAGAGAAACAGCAGGTAGAAAGGATAAAACAGACAAATGGCGGAGTTTATCTACCAGATGTATCAGGCTCGCAAGGCCCATGGCGACAAGGTGATCCTTGACGACGTGACCCTGAGCTTCTACCCCGGTGCCAAGATCGGCGTCGTGGGCCCCAACGGTATGGGCAAGTCGACCCTGCTCAAGATTATGGCCGGCATTGAGGAAGTCTCCAACGGCGATGCCAGGCTCACCCCCGGCTACACCGTGGGCATCCTGCAGCAGGAGCCGCCGCTCGACGACGACAAGACCGTCATCGAGAACGTGCGCATGGCATTTGGCGACATGATCGCCAAGGTCGATCGCTTCAACAAGATCGGCGAGGAGATGTGCGACCCGGACTGCGACATGGATGCCCTCATGGCCGAGATGGGCAAGCTCCAGGACGAGATCGACGCCGCCGACGGCTGGGATATCGATTCCAAGCTCGGCCAGGCCATGGACGCCCTGCAGCTGCCCGATTCCGACATGCCGGTCAACGTACTTTCCGGCGGCGAGCGCCGTCGCGTGGCCCTGTGCAAGCTGCTGCTCGAGGCTCCCGACCTGCTGCTGCTCGATGAGCCCACCAACCACCTGGACGCTGAGTCGATCCTGTGGCTCGAGCATTTCCTGCACAACTACCAGGGTGCAGTGCTGGCCGTTACGCACGACCGCTACTTCTTGGATAACGTTGCCGAGTGGATTTGCGAGGTCGATCGCGGCCACCTTTATCCCTACAAGGGCAACTATTCCACGTATCTGGAGACCAAGGCCGCCCGTATCGAGGCGCAGGGCAACCGCGACGCCAAGCTCGCCAAGCGCATGGAGGCCGAGCTCGAGTGGGTGCGCAGCTCGCCCAAGGCCCGCCAGGCCAAGAACAAGGCCCGTCTGGCTCGCTACGAGGAGATGGAGGCCGAGGCCCGCGCAAGCCAGAAGCTCGACTGGACCGACATCCGCATTCCCGTTGGACCGCGTCTGGGCAACAAGGTGCTTGAGGCTCATCATCTACACAAGGAATTCGACGGTCGTGTGCTCATCGATGACCTTTCGTTCACCCTGCCGCGCAACGGCATCGTGGGCGTCATCGGCCCTAACGGTGTCGGTAAGACCACGCTGTTCAAGACGATTGTGGGTCTGGAGCCGCTGACTTCGGGCGAGCTCGAGGTGGGCGAGACTGTCAAGATTTCTTACGTCGACCAGAACCGTTCCGGCATCGACCCCGATAAGAACCTATGGGAGGTCGTCTCGGACGGCCTGGACCACATGATGGTCGGCGAGACCGAGGTTCCGAGCCGCGCGTATGTGGCGAGCTTTGGCTTTAAGGGCCAGGACCAGCAGAAGCGCGCTGGCGTGCTCTCCGGCGGCGAGCGCAACCGTCTGAACTTGGCGCTTACGCTCAAGCAGGGCGGCAACCTGCTGCTTCTCGACGAGCCCACGAACGACCTCGACGTCGAGACGCTGTCCTCGCTCGAAGCGGCACTGCTCGAGTTCCCGGGCTGCTCGGTGGTCATTAGCCACGATCGTATGTTCCTGGACCGCGTCGCCACGCACATTCTGGCGTGGGAGGGCACCGACGAGAATCCGGGCAACTGGTATTGGTTCGAGGGTAACTTCGAGGCCTATCAGGCCAACCGCATCGAGCGCCTGGGCGAGGACGCAGCCCAGCCGCATCGTATCCACCGCAAGCTCACGCGTGACTAGGTTTATTGCTGGTTTGGTTACGTAACATCAACAAATAAAAACGGCTCAAATCCTGATTTGGATTTGAGTCGTTTGTCGTTACTGCTCGGGTTCATCGACTTTGTCGATGGCCCAGGCGGCTCCGAGGCCGCCGGTGGTGTTGCGGCGGATGCGCACGGCAACCTCGCGGCGCTCGCCGGCCTGCGTGTAGCGCAGGGGGAAGCTTGCGCGGTTTCGCGCGGCCTCGATGGTACCGCGCTCGCGGGCGATCCAGTAGTACTCGCCGACAATGCCGAGCGTGTCGGCGCCGTAGGGGAGATAGGTCGACAACTGGTGCAGAAGCGGGCCGGGGCAGAAGACCTCGGTTGCGAAATCGACGGGGAAGTCCTCAGGGATGGCGGGCGCCGCAGGTGCGGGGGTTGGGGCCGCTGCGGGTACCGAAGCCGATGCCGGTGCGGGAATTTGGTCGCAAACGGCGGTGGGCACGGATTCGATGGCGGGCGCGGGCTCCGACGTCGCTTCCGGCTTAATCGTGGAATCTGTGGGCTCCACGGTGACGGGCGCGTCTGCAGCTGCAGTTTCAACCTCAACCTGCGTCGCATTCTCGTTCTCGACGCTCGGCTTTGCCTCGATGGGCGTGGATGCCATGGTGGTGATGCCCGCGTTTGCGTTCTCGGGGTCATAGACGACCGTAAGCGAGATGGCAGGCTGCGGCGTCTCGGGCTCTGGCGTCGACTCGGTAGCGCCTTGATCGGCGGGCTCGTCGGACTGATCGTCCTCGGCCTCGTCGCCAAAGACATCGCTGTTTTGGAACGCAGACGTCTCGGGCTGGTCAGCGGCTTCTTCGGTTGTCGACTTGGGAGCCTCGTTGAGCTCCGCGGTGGCTTCCTGCTCGGATATGACTTCGGGATCGGTCGTGACGGCGATTTCGGTTTCGGCTTCTGCTGTTACCTCAATAGCGGCTTCGATCTCGGGCTCGGGCTCCGGAGCGACTTCGGCCACGGGCTCGGGCTCGGGACGCTTAACGTGCTTGGGGCGCACGGCCTTGAGGTCCTTCTCGCCGCGCTTTTTCTTTTTGTAGGACTGCTTGGCTCCCTTGGCTGCCTTGGGCTTATCCTCGCCCTTGGCAAGGGCGGTATCCCAGGCATCGTTGGCGATGACGGTGGCATACAGGCGACCGCCCTTAAAGACGGTCAGCTTAATGCAGTCATCGAGCGCCTCGAGCAGCTCGCGCGTGGACTCGAAGCCCAGGTCATAAGCGGCCATGTCGCCAGCGGCGAGTGCCTCCTCGACCTGCGTCATAAACGTTTGCTTGCCGCATCCGATCGCATCGCGCAGCAGGCGATACAGATAGATGTGGTTGCCCAGCGATAGCGTGGGCTTAACTATTGTCTTGCTCATGGCAAATCTCCTCTTTACACACCAATGCATCTTACCATCGCATAGCGTTTGCCATGGCGGCACCCAAGGCAAACGGGCGCGACCGTTGCCGGTTCGCGCCCGTTATACAGGTCGATTATCTATGAGAGGCAAACGTGCTTAGTTGCCCGATGCCGTGCCTTGGCTCGAGCTGTCAGATGCCGTGCCGGACGCGGTTCCGCTCGAGCTATTCGAGCTGTTGGTGTTGCTACTGTCTGCTGCACCCGTTCCCGACGTGGTGTCGCTCGTCTGGCCTCCCGTGTTCGGCTGTGAACCGTCAGTCGTTTGGCTTGAGTCGGTCGTGTCGGACGGCGTGCCACTGTTGGCCGTAGAGGAATCGGTGCCCTGCGATTGGTTTTGGGTGTTCGAGGACGAATCGGCAGAGGTAGAACTGTCTTGCGTGCCGTCCGCCTGTGCCTGCTGATCTTGCGACTGGGTGTTGCCATTTGCATTGCTCTCGGTCGTGCGCGACGACAGGATTGACTCGGGGCGTTCGCCCAGGCCTTCGCCGGCGGTGGTGATGAGAATCGCTCCGGCGCAGGCGATGACCGCGACGATGGCGATGGCGATCGAGAAGACGATGACCTTCTTTTGCGTCTGGCTGCGCTCTGCCGCCGCCTTGGCGCGCAGGCTGTTGGGGGCGACGCGCGCCGTGGTCGCGCGTCCCGCAACCTGGCGCATCTCCTGCGTGGTCGCGGCGCCACCTAGGTGCTCCTCGACATCGGGCTCAACGGGCTCGTAGGCGCCGGCAGGGTAGTCGACAGCGGCATGCGTGCCCTTGATTGCTTCGGCGCTGGCGGAGATAAAGTGGCGGTAGACCTGCGAAGACACAACGGTGATGACCGAGCTCACGGCGGCGCCAATCACCGAGCCGGCAATGCCGATCTTTGAAGCAAGCGCCACGCTCGTGGCGGCAGCTGCGGCGCCGGCGATGATCTGGGGAATGGAAATGTCGTCGAACAGGCCCTTTTTGGGTGCGATGGCCATGGTCTGTCCGATGGAATGGTTTTCGTGAACGCCGTTGTTGAGCGCGGCCGGTGTCATGACGCGCGTGCGCGGCGCGTCGGTGTACTTGGTTGTCATACGGGGTCCTCCCGGTGTAAATCTGCTTCGTTTCGTGTAGCCATCAGGGTACCCACCAGATGTGAATCGTACGTGACATTTAACAGATACCATCAACTCATCAATAGCTCACCAAGTTGGTGGGATGCGGTTGCACCCGGCGGTTGAACTACAATAGAGCTTGCTAATTGTTGTGAATGGCGTCTACGCACGGGGGCATTCTTATGAATCTTCACCTTTCTCAGTCTGACGGCTTTTTACGTGTGGCGGCGGCCTCACCGCAGATTCGCGTTGCCGATGTCGAGGGCAATGCCGAGGTTGCGCTGGCGGCTGTTCGCGAGGCTACCGAGCGCGGCGTTCGCGCGCTGGTGTTGCCCGAGCTTAATCTGACTGGCTATACCGCGGCTGATCTGTTCCATAACCGCACACTGCTGCATGCCTGCGAGGCGGCACTTGTGTACATTCTCGATGAAACCCGCGATCTGCCGATTGTCTTTACCATCGGTCTTCCCGTTGCAGTTGCCGAGAATATCTACAACTGCGCTGCCGTGTGCTGCGCGGGCGAGCTTTTGGGTCTTACGGCCAAGAAGTATCTGCCCAACTATGGCGAGTTCTATGAGCGTCGCTGGTTTGCTCCATCGCCTGCGGATCCCGTGTGGGTCGAGTTTGCCGGTCAGGGTCCGGTTCCGCTGGGTTCGGGGCTTGTCTACCGCTGCTGTGATGAAGGTGCCGAGGATATGGTGCTGGGCGTTGAGGTCTGCGAGGACCTGTGGGTGCCGGCGCCCCCTTCGACCGAGATGGCGCTTGCCGGTGCGACGGTGATCCTCAATCCGTCGGCTTCGGACGAGATTATCGGTAAGGCGGATTACCGCCGCAGCCTAATCTCCAACCAGAGCGCGCGCCTGTACTGCGCCTATGCCTACGCGGACGCGAGCGAGGGCGAGTCCACGACCGACATGGTCTTTGCGGGCGAGAACCTCGTCTACGAAAACGGCTCCAAGCTCGCCGCGACCAAACTGCTTACCTGCGATATGGCCATCGCCGACGTTGACCTTGACCGCCTGGTTGCCGAGCGCCGTCGCTCGACGACGTGGACGCGCACCGACGATGCGCCGGAGGCCACGGCCGTTGAGTTTTCGTTTGAGGGCACGCTCTCCGAGGCTCCCGCCCTGCGCAACGCCTGCGACATCGACCGTGTCTTCCCCCGCGCGCCCTTTGTGCCGGCTGACCATGGCGACCTGGCCGAGCGTTGCGAGACCATTCTCGACCTGCAGACCGCCGGCCTCAAGACCCGCCTTGCCCATACGGGTACCAAGGCCGCAGTCATCGGTCTATCGGGCGGCCTTGATTCTACACTTGCGCTGCTTGTGACAGTTCGCGCCTTCGATGCACTGGGGCTGCCGCGCACCGGTATCACGGCCGTGTCCATGCCCGGCTTTGGCACGACGCACCGCACCAAGTCGAATGCCGAGTCGCTCGCTCGTGACTTGGGTGTGAGCTTCCGCGAGGTCTCGATCCATGCTGCCGTGGAGCAGCACTTTAAGGATATCGAGCATGATCCGGCCGTGCAGGACGTGACCTACGAGAACAGCCAGGCGCGCGAGCGTACGCAGATTCTGATGGATTTGGCCAACCAGGCTGGCGGTTTTGTCATTGGCACGGGCGACCTGTCGGAGCTGGCGCTCGGCTGGGCTACCTATAACGGCGACC
>USHR01000014.1 GCA_900554495.1 uncultured Collinsella sp. | reverse complement strand
GGCCGGCGCGCTTGGCGGTCACAACGTCCAGGCCAAGCTCGGAAGCCATCACGCCACACAGGTCAGAGACTTCGAGGGAGTGCTGAAGCACGTTCTGACCAAACGAAGTACGGTAGCGCAGGGCACCAAGGGTCTTAACGATCTCGGGGTGCAGGTCGTGAATACCGGTATCGAAGGCAGCCTGCTCGCCAGCCTCGCGCACGCGCTGCTGAACCAGGTCGGCCGCCTTGTGATACATCTCCTCGATGCGGGCGGGGTGAATGCGGCCGTCGGCGATGAGGTTCTCGAGGGCAACACGGGCGGTCTCACGACGGACCGGGTCGAAGCTCGAAAGAACGACAGTCTCGGGCGTGTCGTCGATCACGAGGTTGACGCCGGAAACCTGCTCGAAGGTCCGGATGTTGCGACCCTCGCGACCGATGATACGGCCCTTGAGGTCATCAGAGGGAATGTGCACGGAGGTAACGGTGACCTCGGCAGTGTGGTCGGCAGCGCAGCGCTGAATCGCCAGGGACAGAATCTCTTGGGCGGTCTTGTGGCACTCGGCGCGAACCTGCTGCTCGGACTCGCGAATGATCGTGGCAGCCTCGTGGGTGACCTCACCGCGAACCTTATCGAGGAGCTCCTTGTGGGCGTCCTCGCGGGTCAGGTCGGCGATACGCTCGAGCTCGGAGGTCTGCTTGGCGCAGAGCTCCTCAAGCTCGCGGGAGCGTTTCTCGACCTGACCGGCCTGGCTGGACAGCTGGTGCTCACGCTTGTCGAGAGCGTCGTTGCGGCGATCGAGGGACTCCTCGCGCTGCATCACACGGTTCTCGAGCGTACGAATCTCGCTCTTACGCTGCTTGTCCTCAGCCTCGGCGGCCTGCTTGTTCTTGATGATCTCCTCTTTAGCCTCGAGCAGAGCCTCTTTTTTGAGGGTCTCGGCCTGACGCTTAGCATCACCGATCAGGGACTCAGCCTGTGCGTGTGCCGACTGGATCTTTTCGTCGGCCTCGTGAAGACTACCCTGCTTGGCGGTGCGCATGTAGGCAATGGCGGCGATGGCACCCAAAACGATGCCAACGAGCGCTGCGATGATAGGCATGCTCACTCCTTTTTATGGATTCGTTACACAACAAAGCGAACCGTCCTTACGAACGGCTCGCGACATTTGAGTAATATGGGCGCAGCTTATGCGGGTCGGATACAGATAAACATATAAACAAACTCATCACAGATGAGCACATATCACAAAGCAAATGACAGTGTTTATCGTACGTTGAACCACAACAACTGTCAAATAAATGGCCCCAGCACGGCGGCTAAAACACGGTGAACGGCAGGGCCACAAAACGCATACGCCTAAACCGCACATTTCTCGCGTTCGGCATCGAGACGTGCCTTAACGGCATCGGCTGCGATGTGATACGAGAAGCCCTTGCCCATCAAAAACCGAACCAGTTTTTCGAATCCGCGCGTCTCTGGAACACGTCGCTTGGCGAGCAGGGCTGACGCACGCGCCAAATCGTCTTCGACGGCAAAATAATCCTCGGGATAACCGGGAATGTCATCGAGCACGACATGACGGCGCTTGAGCTCGGTCTCGATTTTGCGCTGTCCCCAACCGCGCCGCTTGCGCTCCTCGATAAAGTACGAGCAAAAGCGGTTCTCGTCTAAAAAGTGATACTCGGTGGCGCGCTCGACGGCGAAATCGATCGCGGGCTGGTGAAAGCCGTAGCGAGCCAGCTTGTCACAGACCTCACCCGTCGCATGGTCGCGGCGCGATAGCATCTCGGTCACCATGGTAAGTGCACATTTACGCTCGATGAGCTGCACCGCCTCACGAAAGTTGTCCCAATCACAGGGAAGATCGGGGCGGTTTTTGACATACAGCCGCGCGACCCGCACGGGAATCCAAATGGACCGCTCAAAACCGCCCTCAAGCTCACAATCGATATGTGCGCAAGGCTTTTTGGACGCATACCCGCTCGAGAACGAGGAGGCCGCCTTCTTATCGGGAAAGACGACCGTGGCCTCGGTCACCGTATACGACATGAGCGTAACCGCTACTCGTCGTCATCATCGAGCATGGCGGAACCATCGATGGCGTAAAGCTCGTCAAACTCCTCAGGCGCAGGCTGATCGGTCAGCTCGACCTCGGACGGAGCATCGTCATCAAACTCAAGTCCACAGGCAAGGCGGACCTTATGCTCAATCTCGTCGGCACAATCGGGGTGTTCGCGCAGGAACGCCTTGGCGGCCTCGCGACCGTTGCCGAGCTTATCCTCGCCATAGGCAAACCAGGAGCCCATCTTCTTGCAAATGCCGCACTCGACAGCCATGTCCAGAATCGAGCCCTCCTTAGAGATGCCCGTACCGTACATGATGTCGAACTCAGCAGAACGGAACGGAGCTGCCACCTTGTTCTTAACGACCTTGGCGCGCACGCGGTTACCGATAACCTCGTCCTTAAGCTTAATGCTGTCGATACGGCGAATGTCGATACGCACCGAAGAGAAGAACTTAAGGGCGCGGCCGCCCGTCGTAGTCTCGGGGTTGCCGAACATGACGCCGATCTTCTCACGCAGCTGGTTAATGAAGATGCACGTCGTGTTGGACTTGGACAGCGAGCCGGCGAGCTTGCGGAGCGCCTGGCTCATCAGGCGAGCCTGAAGACCGACCGTAGTATCGCCGATTTCTCCCTCGATCTCGGCACGCGGGGTCAGCGCGGCGACGGAGTCGACGACGATGGCATCGATGGCGCCGGAACGCACGAGCATGTCAACAATCTCGAGCGCCTGCTCGCCCGTGTCGGGCTGGGAAATGAGCACCTCGTCGATATCCACGCCGATGCGCGCGGCATACGTGGGATCAAGCGCGTGCTCGGCATCGATAAATGCCACAACGCCACCCATTGCCTGGGCCTCGGCCAGGATCTCGAGCGAAAGCGTCGTCTTACCGGAGGACTCAGGACCGTAGATCTCGACGATACGGCCGCGCGGCACGCCGCCGATACCCAGCGCGGCATCGAGGGCCAGGGCGCCCGTGGGAATGGCCTCGACCTCGAGCTCGGGACCACCGTCGCCGTACCTCATGATGGAACCCTGGCCGAATTTCTTCTCGATCTCGGCCTTGGTGGTGGCGATCATCTCATCGCGCTCTTTACCCGTCGTGCGAGCATGAACGGTACGTACGGGACCTGAATTCTTGGCCATGAATAGCCCTCCTCTTAACAACCTGCATCGATAATAAACGAACGGCTGTTCGTGGTCAACCGTTCAGGCCAATCATATGCAGGCGATCTTTCCAAAACCCAACCAAACGCCGACCAAACACTGACCAAATGCTTGACCACAAAGGACCAAATATGAACAAGGCAGGCAAAAATACATCTACAACCAGCACAAACGCCAAATGATCCTAAGGTCCCTATCTCCACAATTAAGGGGCCCTAAGGCCCCTTAAAACACGTCTATTCCATAGAGTTGAGCACAAGGGCAATGCGACCCAATGCCTCCGTGACCGCATGGGCACGAACACACGAACGGTCGCCCTCATAGTGGCAGCGCACAGAGTCCACGACCGGCACTTTCCCATCAGCCGCGCGATACGCCCAACCAATATAGAAAGTGCCCGCCGGATCGTCCTCAGTACCACCGCCGGGGCCGGCATAACCCGTTGCGCTCACTGCAATATCGCTCTGGTACAGCTCCAGCGAACCCACCGCCATCTCGCGCGCGGTCTGATGCGACACCGCGGTATAGCGGTCGAGCGTCTCCTGCTCAACACCGAGAACACGATGCTTGATCTCATCGCAATAGGTCACCGCACCGCCACGCAGCACCGCCGAGGCGCCCGGGATATCGGCAATCGTCGAGGCGATCATACCCGCCGTCAGCGACTCAGCCGTCGAAACCGTCACGCCCCGAGCGCTCGCGCGCTCGACAATATCACGCGCCAGCTCCTCGTTATGTGCGGAAATCTGCTCAAAAGAGTCCGTCATACCCACCAGGACCTAGACCGAAAAGACGATCTTGCGGCAGTTCCAGAAGTACTGGGCGCCCGAGATAACGGTCAGGACAACGGCAACGGCGTACAGGAAGCGCGACACCGAGTAGATGCCGAGCGTCAGCGCCACCGGGCCAAGGTGCAAGCCGGCCATAGCAAAAACGCACAGGTAACCGCAGATGGAGACCATCGTGGTTGCCGTCTTGTACTTGCCGAGCTTATCGGCCGCAACGACCACACCGGCCGCACTCGCGACCATGCGAAGGGCGCTCACCAGAAGCTCACGGAACAGAATAATGAACACGGACCACACGGTCACCGCGCCAAAATCCAAGAACAGCAGCAGGGCCGAGAACACGAGCAGCTTATCGGCGATGGGGTCCAAGAATTTACCGAAGTCGGTGATCTCGTTGCGCGAACGCGCCAGATAACCGTCGACCTTATCGGTGCACGACAGGATCACATACAGAATGAAGGCAGCGGCGGCGAGCGGGCCGTCGAAGGTGCTCCAATCCGTACCGGCAACACTCATGTGAGAAAGCGCCGACACGATCATGAACACCGGGATAAAGACGATGCGAACGCACGTCACGATGTTGGCGGGCGTCCAGACACTCGTCAGTTCCTTATTGCTCTCGTTAGCCACGACGCTCTCCTACTCCACAACATGACCGATAAGCTCGTAGCAGAAGCTATCGGTAAACTCGACGGTCAGAATATCGCCCACGGACGCCTCGCTGGCGTCCAGATGCACCGCGCCATCGGAATCGGGCGCCTGGAACCAGGCATGGCCGATCAGCTCGGCGCCATCCTCGGTCTCTTCGATACCGTCGACGATCACCTGGGCGCGCTCGCCCACATGTGCGGCGGTGGCGGCAAAACCGAGCGACTCGGCCAGGTCCATGGCCTCCTGGGCGCGCTCGAGCTTGACCTCTTCGTCGACCTGACCCTCCATCTTAGCGGCCAGGCTGCCCTCCTCCTGCGAGTAGGCAAAGACGCTCGTGTAGTCAAAGCCGACGGTGTCCATAAAGTCGATAAGGTCGCGGAACTCGTCGTCGGTCTCGGTCGGGAAGCCGACCATAGCCGTGGAACGGATCACGATGCCGGGGATACGCTCACGCAGATCGCGGAACAGGTCCTCGAGCTCCTGGCGCGAACCGGAACGGCGCATAGCCTTGAGGATGCGCGCGTCGCAGTGCTGCACGGGGATATCGATATAGGGCAGCACCTCGGGCGTATCGCGAATCGTATCGATAAGCTCATCGGTCATGCCCTCGGGCTGCAGATAGAGCACGCGGACCCAGACGTTGTGCGGGCGCACGGCCTCGGCGACGGCACGCAGCAGCTGCGCCAGATTGCGCGGCGAGCCCTCGGCGACATCCTCGTCAGTAAAGTCGGTGCCCCAAATACCCGTGTCCTGGCCGATCAGCACGATCTCGCGCACACCGCCGGCAACCAGGTCGCGCACCTCGGAGATGATGCTCTCGGCATTGCGCGAATGATAGCGGCCGCGGATGTAGGGAATCATGCAGAAGCTGCAGAAGCGGTTGCAGCCATCGGAAATCTTGACGTAAGCGACAGCACCCTCGACGGTACGTTTGACCTGCGGGATATAGGCTGCAATCTCACGCTCGACACCCAGCACGCCATCGATGACCGCCACGATGCCATCTTCCTCGTCGGCCTTCACAAAGGCAGCGACCTCGGGCAGCTCGTCAGGTAGGTCATCGCCATAGCGCGACGGCACGCAGCCGCACATGACGATGGGGCAAGAACGAACGCCGTCCTGAACCTCGTTGGCGAGCTCGAGCGTGGTCTCGATGCTCTCGGACGTTGCGGAGGCGAGGAACGAGCATGTATTGACGATGGCAATATCGGCATCCTGCGGGTCGAATGCCTCCTCGTAGCCCGCGGCGGTCAAAAGAGAACGCATACGGTCGGTGTCAACCTCGTTCTTAGCGCACCCGAGGGTGATGTAGAGCACGGAGCCCAACGGTGTATCCATGTTGGAGAGCGGTCCTTTCGATTGATATTAGCGGTAGTTGGTGAACTGCAGCGGCTGGCCGTAGTCCTGGTCGCGCAGGAACTGGATCACGGTCTGCAACGCGTCCTTCGAAGCAGAGGAAACACGCAGCTTGTCGGCCTCGATGGTCACCTTGACCTTGAGCTTTTGGTCCTTGATGTCCTTGTTGATCTTCTTGGCGGTCGCCTGGTCGATACCCTCGACAATATGGCCGAGCACGCGCACGGTGCCGCCCGATGCCGCCTGCGGAGCATCCCACGAGACAGCCTTGAGGTCGATGCCGCGCTTGATGAGCTTGGAGCTCAGCACGTCGATAATCTGCTTGGAGACAAAATCGGCCGGGGCATTGATCGTAAAGAGCTTGTCGCCCTTCGAAAGCTCGATCGTGGCGCCGGAATCCTTAAGGTCATAGCGCTGGGAAATCTCGCGCGTGGTCTGCTGGAAGGCGTTGTCGACCTCTTGCATGTTGACCTCGGACACGACGTCGAAGCTGGAATCTTTAGCCATGATGTTTCCTTTCGCGTACGAGCGGCTTAGTAGCTATCGTACGAATAGTCGGTAGAATCGGTGGGTGTCTGACCGTCAGTTGCGGTATCGGCGCCATCCGTGGACTGGGCATCGGTAACGTCGGTGGTATCGGCACCATCGGTGGTATCGGTACCATCAGAACTTTCACCATTCTCGGAATCAGTCGTCTCCTTCTTGGGAACGGTGATCGTCACACGCGCCACGCCCGAGGTCTTGGTATCGTAACGAACCTTTTCACCGTTCTTGGTAACGGTGACATCGGAAGGCTTGGACGTGGTGATCTCGATCGAGGACTCGGGCGAGTACTCCTGCTCAAAGGGGCCAGTCGCTTGGGCGCCATAGACCGACTTGCCGTCGACCTTGACCTCAATCCACGCGGTCTTTCCCTTGGCAACGGAGACTTTGACCTTCGTGACCTCGTTCTCTTCCTTCTTGGCCGTCGTCTTGGTAGCGTCCGAGTCAGTCGACTCATCCGTCGCCTCATCGGTGTCTTCGTCCTCGTCGACCGTTTCGGTCTTCTTAGAAGACTTCTTGGTCGTCGTCTTGGTAGCAGTGGGCGTCTCGGGCGTGGTCTCGGGCGCCGAAGATGCGCAGCCGCGCAGAAGCACCACGATGAGCACAATCAACAACAGCGCAACGGCACCGATGCCGGCGTAGACGATACGCGGATCGAGCCCGTTGTTTTGAGGAGTACGTGATCCGCCGCGTCCACGATTGGAACTGCTGCGGCCGCCTCCCTGAGGCATACGACCACGATTGCTATCGGAACGGCCGCGATAGCCACCCTGGCCCTGAAGGCTGCGCTGACCCGAGCGGGGCGCAAGTTCACCGCGGCCTTGATAGCCACGCTGGCCCGAACGCGGAGCCGAAGAGCGCTGGCCATACGGCTGTGATTGAGAGCGAAGACGCGGCGTCACCTGCGTGGTATCGGCATCCGCATAGCCACCGCGAGAGCGACCAGAAGAGACCCCACGGTAACCGCGATCGGAATAGCCGCCGTCGCCGTAGCCGGCACGAGGGTCACGCGCCACGCCGCGGGCAGCGGGAAGTGCACGGTCCTCGGGCATCGGCGTACTGCGGAACCGGTCACGCTGTGAGCGAATCTCCTCGCCCGAACCCGTCTCGGTAATATAACCGGCCTGCTGAGGACGCTGTCCATAGCGGGTCGAACGACCGCCCTGAACCATCAGGAAGCGCCCGTTATCGACCGAGGAACGCGAATTGACGTAGCCGGCGGCGTCCTGAAAACGACCGCCCTGCTGCGACGTCTCGCGTTCGTATGCCATCAGGTCGTCAAAGTAGGCATTGACGACCTCGCGCGGATTGAGGCCCAAAAAGCGAGCATAGCTCGAAATCATGCCCTGCGCATAGCCGCGCGGCGGCATCGAAGCAAAGTTACCGGTCTCGAAAAACTCGATGATCTGCGGCCTGATTTTGATGGTGTTGGCGACCTGCTGAATGGAAAGGCCCATTCGGCGACGCTGCTCGAGCAGCATGTCACCAAAGCGTGCAGCCATCAGAATCCTCCAAACTCACGATCTTCACGTGCCATCTCGGCGTCGACAGATTTCAGCGCGGCAAGACCCTCTTCGTCCAGCAGAACCTCACGCGGCTTGGAACCGTCAGGCGGACCAACGACACCCTTTTCTTCCAGCATGTCCATAATACGCCCGGCACGCGCATAGCCAACCTTCAGACGACGTTGCAGGCCAGATGTGGAGCCAAGCTGCGATTCCACCACAATATGGGCGGCTTCCCAAATGAGCGGATCGTCGTCTTGCGGCTCGGCGACTCCGGTGCGGACAATGCCGCCGCCACCCGCCATGGACATGGAAGCGGGCGTCACGGCAGACAGGATCTCCTCGTGGTAGTCGGGCTCGCTCTGCGACTTGACGAACTCGACAATCTCGTTGATTTCATCATCCGAGACAAAGCAGCCCTGGATACGGCGGGGCTTGCCCCAGTCGACCTTGGAGAACAGCATGTCGCCCAAACCGGTGAGCTTTTCGGCGCCCATCTGGTCGATGATGACGCGCGAGTCGATGCCCGTGGCGACGTTAAAGGCGATGCGGTTGGTGATGTTGGCCTTAATGAGGCCCGTCACCACGTTGGAGCTGGGGCGCTGCGTGGCCACGATAAGATGAATGCCGGCGGCACGGCCCAGCTGTGCAATACGTACGATCGAGGCCTCAACATCCTTGCCGGCGACCATCATCAGGTCCGAGAGCTCGTCAATGATGATGACCAGGTAGGGCATCTTTTGCGGCGGATTGTCGTAATGCTCAAACTCGCCGGCGGCCTGCTTTTCGTTGTAGGTCGAGATCTTACGCACGTTGAGACGCTCGAAGACCTTCAGGCGGCGCTCCATCTCGGACACCGCCCACTGCAAGGCACTCGCGGCCTGCTTGGGCTCGGTCACTACGGGCACGTAAAGATGCGGAAGGCCGTTATAGCCTGCGAGCTCGACGCGCTTGGGGTCGACCATGATCAAGCGAACGTCCTCGGGGAGCGCGCGCATGAGCAGGGTCGTGATGATGGAGTTGATCATGACCGACTTACCGGAACCCGTGGTACCGGCGATCAGCAGGTGGGGCATCTTGGCGAGGTCGGCGACGACCGGCGTGCCCTCTGCATCGCGGCCGATGGCAAGCTCAAGCGGACCGCCCTTAACATAGGGCAGCACGTCACCCAGGTTGACGTTTTGACGCTTGCGATTGGGAATCTCAATACCCACGAGTGAGGTGCCGGGAATCGGCGCAAAGATACGCACGGACTGAGCAGCAAGCGACAGCGCGATATCGTCCTCAAGGCTCGAAATCTTGCTCACGCGCTCTCCCTCACCGGGCTGCAGCTTAAAGGTCGTCACCGTGGGGCCGGCAATCCAGCCGACGACGCGCGCGCTACGGCCAAACTCAAGCAGCGTGGATTGCAACGACTCGGCGGTCTGTTCCAGCTCCTTGTCCGAAGACGCGGCAGAAGCGGACTGAGGGTTTGCATGCAGGATTTCGAGCGGCGGAAGCTTAAGGCCGTCCTCTTCTTCGCCCTCGTTATCCGCGGAGGCATTGTCCGCTCCCCCATCGCTCGAAGTAGACGCATCGACAGCGCCCGCGACAGCCGTATCGGCAACCTTGGGGTGCTTGAGGAAATCAGGAATTTGAGGGGCGGCCGAGACGGGATTCACGGCAAACGGCGGTTCGGACTCGTCGACCTTGTTCGGATCGTCCTCCATCGAAAGCTGGCCAGTCACCTGACCGCGCTTGGCATGGCGGCGCGGCAGCAAAGTCGTCTTGGCGGTCTCGATCGGAGCCTCGTCGTCCTCGTCATCGCCCTCGGTAAGCTCAATCTCGCTCTCGGACCAAGACGGGTCGGGCTCGCTCGTATTGAGCTTGGGAGTCGTCTTGCCCTTCTTGGCATGACGGCGCGGAAGCAGCGTCGTCTTAGCGCGCTCGGCCTCCACGGCATCGGACACATCGACAAACGGATCCTCGTCCTCGTCGTCATCGTCCAAAACCGAGTCGGCATCGTTGCCCATGACCGTGGTCACGGCCATATCGGAGCCCTTTTGACGAAGAATGCTCAGGTGCGGACGGGCAACGCCGGGCACCGACAGGGCTTCGTCGTCACCCCACGGACTCGCGTTGACGTCGGCACGACGGCGCTCAGCAAAATCGGCCGCACGGTCGCGGGCAGAGCGCAACACGCCGCCCACCGAAAAGCCGATGATGACAAAGCCAACGACGGCCAGACCCAACAGGACCACCATCGCGATAGGCTTACCCAGGGCATTCTGCAGCGCACTCGCAATAAACGCACCGATGTAGCCACCCGAGGCGGACAGGTTTTGCGGCGTGAACATAAGGTCGCACGAGTCGCTCGTACCCGGCACCATCAGCGAAAGAATGGAGACGACGGCGATAAAGACCACGGCACCGCCCGCAACAGAGCGCACGTTGAGCGGCGAATCCTCGCCTAAAAAGAGCGTGGCGGCAAACAGCAAAATGACAATCGGCAGCACGTAGGCGCCCAGACCAAAGCCCAGATGGTAGAAACCGGCAACCGCGGCCGTAACGGGTGCGGTCGCCGGCGAAATCACGGCAATGAAGGACGCAATCGCCAAAACGGCAATGACCACGCCGGCGATATCGCGGTTGGCCGAAGGCTCGACCAGGGGCTCAAAATCGTCGAAGTCGGCCTCGTGGCCCTTATTGGCACGAAGATGGGAACCGGCACCCTTAGCAGATGCCGGTTGGTTGTTGGCTTTATTGCCTTTGGCGTTTTGTGCAGATCCGCGCGCCAAACTAAACCTCCATGACGACCGGGATGATCATCGGACGAGTGCGCGTACGGCTCCAGATAAAGTTAGAGAGCGAGTCGCGCACGGCCTTGCGAATGGCATCGGAACCGCTGCTCGCAAAGCTGAACTTGCCCTTCTCGATCGTCTTCATGATGGAAGCCGAGGCGTCCTCGGAGAACTGGTCGTCGATGGCAAAGGAGACACCGCGGCCCGAGAACTCGATGGCCTCGATCTTCTTGTGCTTGAGCGAAACGATAGCGACGGCCGTGACCATACCGTCGTTGGCAAGCTTCTGACGATCGCGCAGGACGATGGGGTCGGTATCGCCGATACGCAGTCCGTCGACATAGACGACGCCAGACTCGACGGGCGTACCGCGCTTGACGATACCGCCACGCATCTCGAGCGTATCTCCGTTGTCGAGGATAAAAATATGATCTTCCTTGAGGCCCATCTTGCGTGCAAGTTGAGCATGGGCGCGCAGGTGCACGGCCTCGCCGTGGACCGGCATAAAGTACGTGGGCTTGGCCATAGCCATCAGGAGCTTGAGCTCCTCCTGACTACCGTGACCCGAGACGTGAACGAGGGCGCGGTTCTTATCCCACACGTCGCAGCCAAGCTTGGCGAGGCTATTGACGACCTGCTGGACGGCCTTCTCGTTACCGGGGACCGGCGTTGCCGAGAGGATGACGGTATCGCCCTCGTGGATGGAGAGCGTCTTGTGCTCGCCGTTGGCCATGCGCGAAAGGGCCGACAGGGGCTCGCCCTGCGAACCGGTGCACATGACGACGATCTTGTCGTCGGGCAGGTTGTCAATATCGAAGGCATCGATGATATCGGCATCATCGATGTTGAGATAACCGAGCTCGCGCGCCACGCGGGTGTTGGTGAGCATGGAACGACCGGTCACGACGACCTTGCGGCCGCATTTGCGGGCAGCGTCGCAGATCTGCTGCAGACGATGGATGTGGCTCGAGAACGACGCGACGAACACGCGGCCCGGAGCATTCTTGATGGCATGCAGCAGATTGGGGCCAACCTCGGCCTCGGACTTGGTAAAGCCGGGGACTGTGGCGTTGGTGGAGTCGGACAGCAGCAGGTCGATGCCCTGCTTGGCAAAGCGGCTGATAGCGGCATAGTCGGGCGTGACACCGTCGATGGGCGTCTGGTCGAGCTTAAAGTCGCCGGTGTGCATAACGGTACCCTGGTTGGTGCGGATGAACACGCCCAGAGCGCCGGGGATGGAGTGCGTCATCGAGAAGAAGTCGAGCGAGATGCCACCCAAATTGACGTGGCTGCCGCCCTTGACCTCACGGAACTTGGGTGCACGAATGCGGAACTCGGAGAGCTTACCCTCGATAAAGCCGAGCGTCAGCTTGCTCGAGAAGATGGGCACCTTGTTGTTGAGATCCTGGAGCAGATACGGAAGCGAACCGGTATGGTCCTCGTGGCCGTGGGTGACAACGATGCCGCGGAGCTTTTCCTCGTTCTCCAGAACGTAGGTGTAATCCGGGAGTACCAGATCGATACCAGGCTGCGAGTCGTCGGGGAACATGAGACCAGCGTCGACGAGCACCATGTCGTCGCCGCACTCGAAGACCGTCATGTTCTTGCCGATGCCATCAAGGCCGCCGAGCGGGATGATCTTCAAGGGAGATGATTTTTTAGCTGCCATAGGTTAGTGTTGTTTCCTTTCTTCGAAACGGGTCTGAAACAACCGACGGGGCGCTTCTGGCAAACCGACCGCCGGGAACGTACAAACATGCATCACAGAGTCGATGCAATAACCACAGTATGATACCCATTTGCACAACAACAGACCACCCATGCATCAAAGCCCCATCTGAACCCGTCTATCCCGCCGGGAATAGCAAAAGGGCGACCCCTGTCCGGAGTCGCCCTTGTTGAGCTGATTATGTGCGGCTGTTACTCGGCGTCGTGGTGGCGGCGGGGCTTGCGGCCTCCGTTGTCGCCGGGACGGCGCGGACGATCGCTGCGCTCGGAGCGCTCGCGACGCGGACGCTCACGGCGCTGGAAGTGCTCGCCGTCACCCTCGGAGGCACCCTCGGCACGAGCAGGAGCCTCGGGCTTATCCAGACGGTCGAGCGAGATCTTGCCGCGGTCGTCGACCTCGATGACGACGACCTTGACCTCGTCGCCCACGTTGAGGACGTCCTCGACCTTCTCCACACGGCCCTTGGCAACGCGGGAGATGTGCAGCAGGCCGTCCTTACCAGGCAGCAGGTTCACGAAGGCGCCGAACGGCTGGATAGAGACAACGCGACCGGTGTACTCCTCGCCCGGCTCGGGAACCTTGATGATGAGCTTGATGCGCTCGACAGCCTGATCGACAGACTCGCCGGTGCCGCCGACAAAGACGGTGCCGTCCTCCTGGATGTCGACCGAAGCGCCGGTCTCGTCCTGGATGCCGCGGATAACCTTGCCGCCGGAACCGATGACGTCGCGGATCTTATCGGTCGGAACCTGGATGGAGACGATGCGCGGAGCGGTGCTGCGCGTGGTATGACGCGGCTCGGGGATCACATCGAGCATCTTCTGCAGGATGAAGGCGCGACCCTCCTTGGCCTGCTGCAGGGCGCGGGCCAAGATATCGAAGGTGAGGCCGGTGGCCTTGTTGTCCATCTGCAGGGCGGTGATGCCCTCGGTGGTGCCGGTGACCTTAAAGTCCATGTCACCCAGGAAGTCCTCGAGACCCTGGATGTCGGACAGGACCACGGTCTTGCCCTCCTCCTGGATCAGACCCATGGCGATACCGGAGACCGGGCGCTTAATGGGCACGCCGCCGTCCATAAGGGCGAGCGTGGAGCCGCAGGTCGAAGCCATCGAAGAGGAGCCGTTGGACTCCATGACCTCGGAGACGACGCGGATAGCGTAGGGGAACTCGTTCTCGTCGGGAAGCACCGGAAGCAGAGCGCGCTCGGCCAGGTTGCCGTGACCGATCTCGCGGCGCTTGGGGCTGCCCATGCGGCCGGTCTCGCCGGTGCAGAACGGCGGGAAGTTGTAGTGGTGCATGTAGCGCTTGCCCTCGGTGGGCTCGATGGTATCCAGACGCTGGCCCTCGTTGAGCATGCCGAGCGACAGGACGGAGAGCACCTGGGTCTGACCACGCTGGAACAGGCCGGAGCCGTGAACGAGCGGCAGGTAGTTGTCCTTCACCATGATGGGACGGATCTCGTCGGCGGCACGGCCGTCGACGCGCTCGCCGGTCTCAACGACCATGGTGCGCATGGCCTTCTTCTCGAGCTTCTTGAGCGCCACGGGGATCTCGCGCTCCCAGGCGGCCTGCTCCTCGTCGGTGAACTCGGCGCGGATGGACTCCTTCAGAGCCTCGACCTTACCGATGCGGGAAAGCTTGTCGGCGTCGCGCAGGGCAGCGGCCATCTCGTCGTAGTGGGCGAAGATGCGCTCCTGGACCTCCTCGACGGGCTGGTCGAGCGGGTACTCCTTCTTGACGATGGGGCCGTTAACCTGCTCCCACTCGGCGACGAACTCGTCCTGAGCCTGGCAGAAAGCAGCAAGGGCCTCCTGGCCAAACTTCATAGCGGCGAGCATGTCGTCCTCGGAGATCTCCTCGGCGCCGGCCTCGACCATCGAGATGAAGTCGGCGGATCCGCCCAGCTCCAGGTCCAGATCGGAGTTCTCGCGCTCCTCGTAGGTGGGGTTGACGATAAACTCGCCGGTCTCCACGTTACGGCCGATGCGCACGCAGGCAAGCGGGCCCTCGAAGGGCACGCCGCCGAGCGTCATGGCCAGGGAGGCACCCATGACGTTGATGACGTCGAAGGGGTTGACCTGGTCGGCGACGAGCGAGGTAGCGACAATGTGTACCTCGTTGCGGAAGCCGTCCGGGAAGCTCGGGCGAATCGGACGGTCGATCATGCGCGCGGTGAGCGTAGCCTTCTCACTGGGACGGCCCTCACGCTTGAGGTAGCCACCCGGGATGCGGCCGGCGGCGTACATCTTCTCGTTGAAGTCGACGGTCAGCGGGAAGAAGTCGTAGTTCTTACGCTCCTTGGAGACGACCACGGTGTCGAGCATCGTGGTGTCACCCTGCTTGACCAGGCAGGCGCCGGTGGCCTGCTTGGCAAGCTCGCCCGACTCAAAGGTGTAGGTCTTGCCGTACAGCTCAAAGGTCTTGGATACGAGTGTCATTGTTCTCCTTTACCCCGCAGGCCCCTTGCCTGCGGGCTTCTCATGTGACGCGGGCCCCCTGCCCCCGCCACGCTTCAGAGCGTGATTGTTCGCGCCCTTACACAAAAAGAGCGCCCCGCTGCGCAGGACGCTCTTAGCATGTACAAATCCTACTGGATGTTGTCGCGGATGCCCAGAGCCTTGATGAGCTCACGGTACTCGACGATGTCGTTCTTCTTGATGTAGGAGAGAAGACGACGACGACGGCCGACGAGCATGAGCAGGCCACGACGGGTGTGGAAGTCCTTCTGATGGGACTTCATGTGCTCGGTCAGCTCCTTGATGCGCTCGGACAGGATGGCGACCTGAACCTTGGGGTTGCCGGTGTCGACCGGGGTGTTACCGAACTGGGCAGTCAGCTCCGCCTTGCGCTCTTTGGAAACAGTCATTGTTTCACCTTTCGTTTTACGTCGCCCGCGGGCGACTCGATTCGCCTCGGACTGGGAAGCCGCCGGTGGAGCGAGCATCCAAGGTCGAGGTACCAACAGGTCGTTATGTTACCACAAGCGGCGCGCGCCTGCGCATCATCACCGACCCAACATGAATTCCATCGCACGGAGGCGTTGATCGGTGTGCGTCGCAGCCCACACATGCGAAAGCCCGAGCAGGAATGCCGCCGTATGCGGGTCGATTCGCTCGGCCATGAGCGCATCGAAGGTCATGGACATGAGGGCGCGCAGCCATGCGGTCTCACCGGTCGACACCAGTTCGGCACCTGGAACGCTCGACGCGCACGACCCGCACATGAGACCGCCCGCCTGGGGTGAAAAATACGACAGCATGGGGTCTCCGCACAGCACGCAGGCCGAAAAATCGGGTCGATAGCCAACGTGCGACAGCAGCTTAAAGACATATGCCGCCACAAGTAGGTCCATATGCGCCGTGTCAAGCCCGCTGCCCACCAGGGCAAGCGCTCGCTGCGTGATGGCAAAGGTAAACGGGTCCTCGGCGTCCTCGAACGAGCACACGCGCGCAACCTCGGCGATCGCGCTTGCGGCGCAGGTCGTCTCGTAATCGGGCGCAGCGCCGAGCGGCGCCTCCATAAGCTCGGCCTGGGAAACCACGTCGAGTGACCGTCCATGTGCGAGCAGCATATCGACCGTACAGAACAGCTCGCAGCGCGCAGCCAGGCGTCCGCCGGGTTTGCGGGCGCCCTTTGCCACGGCACGAACCTGCCGCCCCCGCTCGTCAAGCATCGTCAAGATCAGGTCGGTCTCTTTGAGCTTCGTCTTGTCGAGGACGAGCACCTTGGTGCGATATGTCCGGGAGCCTGCCATGCGCGCCGCGCGTCCTTAGTCCTCGGCGTTGTAGCCAAAGCGGCGAATCTGGGCCTCGTCGTCACGCCAGCCGGCCTTGACCTTCACGTCCAGCTCCAAAAAGACCTGCGTGCCAAAAATGCGTTCAAGATCGCGTCGGGCGTCGATACCGATATGCTTGATCATCTCGCCGCCCTTGCCGATGATGATGCCCTTTTGGCCCTCGCGCTCGACGTAAATGGTGGCGTGCACGCGCAGCACCTTCTTGGTCTGCTCGAGCGCATCGCAGATCACGCCAACGGAGTGCGGAATCTCATCACGGGTGCGGCGCAAGACCTTCTCGCGCACAAACTCGGCAACGAGCGTCTCATCGGAAGCGTCAGTACCCATGTCCTCGGGGAACCAACGCGGACCCTCAGGCAAAAAGTGCGCAACGGTCTCTATAAAGGCATCGACGTTGAAGTTCTTAACCGACGACGTCACAATCTCGTCGTCATATTCCATAAGCTCGTGGGCAGCCTTAAGCTGCTCCATGACCTGTGCGGGGTCGGCCTCATCGGCCTTGGTGAGCACCAGGACCTTCTTGCAACGAGCGCATCTGACACGCTCGGCAACCCAGGCGTCTCCCCTGCCGATGGGCTTGGTGGCATCAATCAAAAACGCGACGACGTCGACATCGTTCAACTCGAACAGTGCGCTCTTGTTGAGCTCGGACCCCAGGCCGTCCTTGGGCTTATGAATACCCGGGGTATCGACAAAGACCAGCTGGTAGCCGGGACGGTTGACGACGGCGCGCATGCGACGGCGGGTCGTCTGTGCCACCGGCGAGGTGATGGCGACCTTTTTGCCATAGCAGGCGTTGAGCAGCGTGGACTTGCCGGCGTTGGGGCGTCCGACCAGGGCTACGAAGCCGCTGCGAAAACCGGGTTCAACGTCGCCAAAGCCCGCGAGGCTATCGTCCTCGTCGCACAGGGCGTCGAGCTCCTCGTCGCTCATGCCCTCAAACGGATCGAATTCCTCGACTTCCTCGTATGCTTCGGCCGCTTCGGCATCCGCCGCATCCAGGACCTCGTCGTCCAAAATTTCATCGATAGGCTGCATAGTGTCGGACATGAAAATCCCTTTCTAGATAAAGCCGAGCGCGTGGGCAAATACCAGCAAGCCCACAATCGCGGCGGTGATGGAAAGAACGTATACGGAGGCGGCGGCGATATCCTTCGCGCGCTTTGCCAGCGGATGGAGCTCCTGGGTCGCCAGATCGACAATCGCCTCCATGGCGGTGTTGCATAGCTCGCCGTGAATCACCAGGCCACAACAGATGATAATCGTGGCCCACTCGGCAATGTCGAGCCCCACGATGCAGCCGGCAATGACGGTGCACACGCCCGCAACGAGCATGACCTTAATATTGCGCTCGGTCTTGACGGCGGTGACGAAGCCCTCCATGGCGTAGGAGCTGTCTCTTATACACATCTCCGAGCCCACGAGACTAGCGCTCATCTC
>USHR01000013.1 GCA_900554495.1 uncultured Collinsella sp. | reverse complement strand
TCGTCGTCGACCCCAAGACCGGCTACATCAAGTGCATGGTGGGCGGCTACGACTACAACGCCGACGAGAACCACGTAAACCATGCCACGGCCAAGCGTCCCGTCGGCTCCACCTTTAAGGCCTTTACGCTGGCAACCGCCATCCAAAACGGCATGAACCCCAACGTCACCCTCAACTGCAATTCGCCGCTCAAGGCTAAGGGCACCACGACCGAGGTCCAAAACTACGCCAACCATAGCTATGGCAACATCACGCTTAAGCAGGCAACGGCATACTCCTCCAACACCGGCTACATCCAGGTGGCGGAAGCCGTCGGCAACAGCAAGATCATCTCACTCGTCAAAAAGCTCGGCATCGATCCCGCCAAGGACAACATCGAGGACGTTCCCGTCATGACGCTCGGCACCGGCTCGATCTCGCCGCTCGAGATGGCCGCCGCCTACGCGACGTTTGCCAACGGCGGCTACTATCGCCAGCCGATCGCCATCACCGAGATTGACTCTCGTACCGGTTCGGTGCTGTACCAGCACACGGACAATCCCTCACAGGTGCTTACCGAGGGCGAGGCCGCCGCGGTCACCGATGTTCTGTCCGGCGTCATGCAGGGCGGCGGTACGGGTGCTGCTGGCGCCCTGAGCGTCAACCAGCCCTATGCCGGCAAAACGGGCACCACCGACAACACCACCAACCTGTGGTTCTGCGGCTATACCCCGCAGCTGGCGTGCGCCCTGTGGACCGGCTATTCCGCGGGCGAGATCCCCATCCAAAAATACGGCACGGACCTGCTGGGCGACAGCACCAACCTGCCTGTCTTTAAGCGGTTTATGAACACCGTTCTGACCGGTACCGAACGCGAGGAGTTTGCGACCGGAACGGCGCCCACCTACAAGAACAACAGCGTCTGGAAGTTCTACGGCACCAACAACACCAAGAAGACGGAGAACGACGACAAGGACGAGAACGAGGACGAAGAGGAAACCACCACAACGACCACCACGACGACCACGACCACCGAGACCACGGGCGGCGACACCACCGGCGGCGCCGGAACGACCGGTGGCTCGACGGGCGGCTCCACTGGTGGTTCGACCGGCGGCGATGGCGGCACGCCTACGCCCACGCCTACGCCCACTCCCGACCCCTCGCCCACGCCTGACGATACTGTTGGCTAGAAATTCATCCGGCCATTAGCAACAAGGCCCCCGAGCAGCTTATTAAACTGCTCGGGGGCCTTTTAGTTTAAAGCGACCTGGTGAACGGTCTTTATACCGGCAAACAATATAGGGGGTACCGACCAACGTCGATACCCCCTTACAAGCCACCATGTCACGCACACAGTGCCGAGCGCACGACCCGCACGCCTACTTGCGAGAATTGCTCAGCTTATTGATCAGCGCCTCGAGACGCTCGCCGTCCTCGGCCGTCTGGGCAATAACCAAAATCGTATCGTTGCCGGCAAGCGAGCCAAGCACATCGGGCAGCTCTGCCGCATCAACGGCGGCGGCGATGCCGGAAGCCGTGCCAGGCTGAGCCTTGATCATAACCAGATTATCGGTGCGCAGAACGCCCGTTACGAGCTCGGAAACCATACGCTGCAGGTGCAGGTCCTCTGCCAGAACATAGATGCCCTCAGGGAGCTTACGCAGCCCCATATCGGCAATATCGCGAGAGACAGTCGCCTGCGTGCAATCAAAGCCCATAGCGCGGAGCTCATCGACCAGCACGCGCTGCGTGCGGACGTCCTTATTGCGCACAATATCTCTAATGGCATCCTGGCGCCCATTGCGTTTTTTAGCCATACAAACCCTCTCTCCAAAAGATGGCGGAGACAATCAATTAGTGATTGAATAGTTTAACGCTATTTGAAGGCTTTTGTGTATAAGAACGCATTTCGAAACAATTCTATGCAAATTTGTTTCGAGATGAGCCGTTTAGGCGGTTTTTGCGCCCGTCCGGTTAAGAAAAGCTGCCAGATGCGTACACATCACGCAGCGCGCGGGCTTGGCGCTGGCGATCGGCCCAAACAACAGACCGAGCCCCCGATGGTTATCCTTGAGCGCGGCGACCATCTGACGGGTTCGAGGCGCCTCGAGCATATCACGCATGCGGGCGGAGCGCTCGATTGACGACACCCCATGCGGGCTCAGACACAAATTCTCGATGCAGGCGACCAGTCCGGCAAAGTAGAACTTTTGGCTTGCCAGCTTGAGCCGACCACCGCTATCTGCTTCCGAGAGTGAGTCCGCAAGCTCGTCGAGCGCTCGAGTGTCATCGGATATCCTGGCATACATGGTGGGATCAAAGGCATCTGTAAGCTTAGGTGCCACCGCGTGGAAACAAGCGTCGCCGCAGCCGGACACGAATCGTGCCTGCGAGAGCGCATAAGCCATAAACTCAACCGTACGGTACGCCTTGCCGCGCGACAGGCATGCCTCAAACAGCGGACGGCTATACATCACGCCAGAGGTCTGAGCGACTAGGCCGCCCAAAATCAACTGGGGCAGCCCAGTCACCATAGAAGACTCGTCTTCTATGGCAATAGAGGCAGCATCCAAGACGCGCGAATGACGCTCGCGATGCGCATCGTAGCGATCGAGCGACACCGAGGGGAGCACAATGTCTGCCGCAGTATCGCACGCGATATCGACCATCTTGGAAAGGGCCTGCGGAGCAAACCACTCATCGGCGTTCATAGCGATGATTTGAGAGCCACGCGAGGCAGCAAAACCGGCACGAAGACAAGCACCGCGCTTCGCGTCCTCGACGTCAATCAAATCAATATGGATGTCCCTGTCGGCAGCAACTTGAAGCGAATGGCGCACGCCCGGCGCAACGTCGCGACAAACCACGACAATTTGCAGGTCATAGAGGTCTTGGTTCTGGACACTCTCGAGCGCACGCATCGCATAGCTGGGCGAACCCTCAACAATAAGGATCACCGAAAGTCGCGGATGCGAACCACGTCGAACCAAGTTTTCCGTCCTCTCGACAGCTGTTAATCAACCGTCGTTCATGGTACACCCCAGCAATAAAAGCAACGGGACGTCGGCTGTGCTGCACGCCAAGAACAGATGTTGCACACGCGTAGCTCACACATGGCATACGCCGATAAGGACGCAACGAGCCCTCCCCCTAGTCGAGCACGACGAGCTCGGCGGGATCGTAATCCACGCCCATAAACGTAAGGCCGCAGGCGGGCGCCGTGGGGCCCGCGGCGGTTCGGTCGCAGGCATCAATGACTTCGCGCATCCACTCGGGATCGCGGCGATGCATGCCAATCTCGACAAGGGTGCCCACAATGGTACGCACCATCGAATGTAAAAATGCATTGCCCTCGATGGTAAACGTCAGGATATCCTCGCCAAACGCAACCTCATGGCCAAACTCGGCACGCATCACGCAGCGGTGCGTAGGCTTGCCCACGGCAGAGGCGACCTTGCAAAAGCTCTTAAAGTCCTGCTCGCCCAAAAGTGCGGGACAGGCCGCAGACATGGCCGCGACGTCCAAGGGATAGCGATGCCACCACACGGCACCCCGTGAGAGCTCAGGACGCGTGTCGCGGTCGGCAATACGGTACGTATACGTACGGGAACGGGCATCAAAGCGCGCAGAAAAGCCTTTGCGGGCCTTGTAGACCTCGTTAATGGCGATATCTTTGGGCAGCAGCGCGTCCATAGCCCTAAGCCATCTACGGCGCGTCAAAGCAAGCTCAGCGTCCGTTACGGGCACGCTAATATACTGAGCCACCGCATGCACGCCGGCATCGGTACGCCCCGCACACGTCAGATCTATCGGGCGGCGCAGCAGCGTCTCGATAGCGCGGCGCAGCTCGCCCGCAACCGTCGTCTGGCCCGGCTGCTCCGCAAAGCCGCTATAGGACGAGCCATCGTAGGCCACGCGGAAAACGAGCGTGGCATCGAGCTCTGGAATCGAATTGAAATCAGACGGCGCGGTCATGGGCGCTCCCAACAAACAGGCAATGACATTTCGACAAAAAAAGAGGGGTACGCGAACGTACCCCTCGAATATAGCCTATGCAGACAGATTGTCTACTCAGCGGTCTCCTCAGCAGGAGCCTCCTCGGCAGCCTCGACCTTCTTGGGAGCAGCGGCCTTCTTGGGGGCCGGAGCAGCCTTCTTGGCCTTAGGCGTGCAAGGCTCGGTGACGAGCTCCATGATAACGATGGGAGCGTTGTCGCCCTTGCGGTTACCGAGCTTCATGATGCGGGTGTAACCGCCGTTGCGGTCCTGCCACATGCCCTGAGCAGCCTTGTCGAAGATCTCGGCAACGAGCTGCTTATCGCCGAGCTTGGCGATAGCCAGACGACGAGAGTGCAGGTCGCCCTTCTTGGCCCAGGTGATGATCGGATCGACGACCGAACGCAGCGCCTTAGCGCGGGTCTCGGTGGTCTTGATGCGGTCGTTCTCGAAGAGAGCCTTAGCAAGGCTCTTCTTCATGGCCTTGGTGTGGCTCGCATCGGTGCCGAGCTTCAGGCCCTTCTTAACGTTGTGACGCATGGTCTAGTTTCTCCTCAAATATGCGAAGCATTAAGCCTTCAGGCTCAGGCCCATGGACTCAAGCTTGTCCTTCACTTCCTCGATCGACTTAACACCGAAGTTACGGATGTTGAGCAGATCGTTCTCCGAGAACTCAACGAGCTGACGGACCGAGTGAATGCTGGCGCGCTTAAGGCAGTTGTAGGAACGGACGGAAAGGTCCAGATCCTCGATCTGCTTGTCCAGCTCAGCGTTGTCGTTGGTGACCTCGGGAGCGAAGATCGAAGCCTCCTCCTCGACCTCGGGGGTCTCGGCAAGGTTCATAAAGGCGGCCATATGCTGGTTGATGATATTGGCAGCCTGGACCACGGCGTCGCGCGGGGCGATGGAGCCGTTGGTCTCGATCTCGAGGACAAGGCGGTCGTAGTCGGTGTGCTGACCGACACGGCAAGCCTCAACGAGCTTGGCGCAACGGGAAACCGGCGAGTACAGCGAGTCGACGTGGATCACACCGATGGGATCGTTGTCGCGCTTGTTGGCCTCGCCAGAAACATAGCCGCGGCCATAGCCGATGCGCATGCTCATGGTGAGATGGCCACCCTCGGTGAGCGTAGCGATGTGCTGCTCGGGGTTGACCAGCTCAAACTCGGACGGAATAAAGAAGTCCGCACCGGTGACCTCGCAGGGGCCGTCAACCGAAATGGTGGCGGTCGCCTCGTCGGTCGTGCCGAGAGCCCTGAAGACAAGACCCTTGACATTCAGGACGATGTCGGTGACATCCTCGACCATGTTAGGGATGGTCATGAACTCGTGCTGCGCACCATCGATCTGAATAGCCTCGACGGCGGCACCCTCGAGCGAGGACAGAAGAACGCGACGAAGGGAGTTACCCAGCGTATCGCCGTAGCCACGCTCGAGCGGCTCGACGGAGACACGAGCAGACGTCTCGTTGATCTCTTCGACCTGAACCTGAGGCCTAATGAATTCTGACATGTATTACCTCCAGCCTCAGCAGCCCGGATGGACTACTTAGAGTAGAGCTCGACGATGAGCTGCTCGTTGATATCACCGCTGATCTGCTCACGCGTCGGCAGAGCGAGCACGTTACCAGACAGCTTCTCGATATCGACCTCGAGCCAGCCAGGGACCTCAAAGCGCTCGGAGGAAATCAGAGCCTCCTTGATGGGGAGGAGGTCACGGAACTTCTCGCCGACAGCGACGACGTCGCCGGCCTTGACGCGGTAGGACGGGATGTCCACGCGCTTGCCGTTCACGGTGAAGTGACCGTGACGGACGGACTGACGAGCCTCTTTGCGGGTGCGGGCGAAGCCAAGACGGAAGACGACGTTGTCGAGGCGAGACTCAAGAATGATCATGAGGTTCTCACCGGTGACGCCGTTCATCTTACGGGCCTTGTTGAAGTAGCCGTGGAACTGCTTCTCCAGAACGCCATAGATGAACTTGACCTTCTGCTTCTCGCGCAGCTGCATGCCGTACTCAGATTCCTTGCGACGGCGCTTGGGCTGACGGATAGATTCCTTCTTGCTGCTGTAACCGAGCTCAGCGGGATCGATCCCGAGCTGACGGCAGCGCTTAAGAACAGGAGTCCTGTCGATTGCCATATTGATACGATCCTTTCAGTTACACGCGGCGACGCTTCTTGGGGCGGCAGCCGTTGTGCGGAATGGGGGTCTTGTCCTGGATGCTCGAGACCTCGAGGCCAGCAGCCTGGAGGGAGCGGATGGCGGTCTCACGACCGGAGCCGGGGCCCTTGACGAAGACGGAAACCTTCTTCATACCGTGCTCCATGGCCTGCTTGGCAGCAGCCTCGGCAGCCATCTGGGCAGCGAACGGCGTGGACTTACGGGAGCCCTTGAAGCCCACCTGGCCAGCCGACTTCCAGGAAATGACGTTGCCCTGGGGATCGGTGATCGAAACGATAGTGTTGTTGAACGTAGAACGAATGTGAGCCTGGCCCACGGAAATGTTCTTACGGTCCGCGCGCTTCAGACGGGCAGCGCGAACGTTCTTCTTAGCAGTAGCCATCTATCTAGCGCTCCTTATTTCTTCTTCTTAGCACCGATCTGACGCTTCGGGCCCTTGCGGGTACGAGCGTTAGTGTGGGTGCGCTGGCCGCGGACCGGGAGGCCCTTGCGGTGACGAAGGCCGCGGTTGCAGCCGATGTCCATAAGGCGCTTGACGTTCTGGTTGCGCTCACGGCGGAGGTCGCCCTCAACCATGATCTGGTTCTTATCGATATAATCGCGGATGGCGTTAACCTCATCCTCGGTGAGGTCCTTAACGCGCGTATCCACGTTAACGTTGCACTCGACGCAAATCTTCGTCGCAGTGGTGCGGCCGATGCCGTAAATGTAGGTCAGACCGATCTCAACGCGCTTCTCACGCGGGAGGTCGACACCATTAATACGGGCCAACGTAGTCTCCTCTCTTAACCCTGACGCTGCTTATGACGGGGATTCTCGCAAATGACGAGGACCTTGCCATGGCGCCTAATGATTTTGCACTTATCGCACATCTTCTTGACCGAAGGACGTACCTTCATCGTTCTTCCTTTCGGTAGCGCTCAAACTACTTCCCTACTATCTACTCGCCCAGCCGCAGGCGTTTAAAACTATGGCTGGTCTTCACACGCAAACCGACCGTAGGTTGAGCTAAGCCTGCAGTCGGAAAAGAGCGTGTATGCGTGCCGCTATTTATAGCGATAGGTGATGCGGCCGCGGGTCAGGTCGTACGGGGAAAGCTCCACGACAACCCTGTCACCGGGGAGAATGCGGATGTAATTCATTCGGATCTTGCCAGAAATGTTGCACAGAACCGAATGACCGTTCTCGAGCTCAACCTTAAACATGGCGTTGGGCAGCGGCTCCTTTACCGTACCCTCGAGCTCAATTGCGTCTTCCTTCTTCACAAGCAATCATCTTTCTCTAGAAAACGACAGCGATTGAGTATTCTACAACACGTATGTACGCATCGTAATAACTTCGTAATGGCTCCACAACTAAGTGGAACTTGTTACATTTGAAATGTAAAACAAAGCCGTTCCCTGATGCCCAAGATCGCCTTGAAATGAGAAGGCATAGACCTTGGGGTCATGCCTTCGAAATTGAAAGGCGAGGTTGGGCATCAGGAGGCGGCGACTTTTACATTTCTCCGCCTTGGAGCGAACACCAAGCACCTTGCGCATCCGTGGTGAGAATCACCGGGCCGTCATTGGTAATGGCGACGGTGTTCTCGTAGTGCGCGGCGGGCAGGTGGTCGTTGGTCGTGACGATCCAACCGTCGGAGCCCGTGCTCACATGGTTGGAACCCATCGTAACCATCGGCTCGATGGCAATGACCATGCCGGCCTGGAGGCGAACGCCCCTCCCCTTCTTTCCATAGTTAGGAACGTTGGGGTCCTCGTGCATCACGCGGCCAATGCCATGGCCCACATAATCGCGAAGCACGCCGTAACCGTGAGACTCGGCGAGGGACTGAACGGCATAACCGACGTCCCCGATATGGTTACCGGGAACAGCCTGCTCGATGGCAGCCTTAAGGCAATCGCGCGTGATCTCGCACAAAGCCTTGGCTTCGGGCGTGGGGGTGCCGACGAAAAACGTCCAAGCGTTATCGCCGACCCAACCGTCGACAACGGCTCCCGTATCGATGGAGATGATATCGCCATCGCGCAGGATCATGTCGGGGTTGGGAATACCGTGTACCACGGCATCGTTAATCGATGCGCAAATGGTTCCGGGAAACCCGCCGTAACCCTTAAAGGCTGGGGTGCCACCATGCATGCGGATAATCTGCTCCGCGAGCTGATCGAGCTCAAAAGTCGAAACGCCGGGGCGCACCATGGCTCCAACGTGGCGGAGCGCCATCTTAGATAGCGCTCCTGCCTTCTTCATCTGCTCGATTTGCGTTGCAGACTTAATCTTGATCATAGACCGAGAGCCTCTTTGACATCCCCGTACACGGTCTCGCGAGCCTGGTCACCGTTGACCGACTTGAGCAGACCCTGGCCACGATAGTAGTCGACGAGCGGGCTCGTGGACTTCTCGTAGACGTCGAGACGGTTCTTGATGGTCTCGGGCTTGTCGTCGTCGCGCTGATACATCTCGCCGCCACACTTGGGGCAGGTAGAATCGGCAGCGGTGCCGGTGTAACCGCAGGCGCGGCAGGTGCGACGCGAAGACAGACGATCGATAATGACCTCGGGGGCCACATCGACCAGAAGGGCGCAGTCGATCTCGCGACCCATGGCGGAGAGCTCGGAATCGAGCGTCACGGCCTGGGCGGTGTTGCGCGGGAAGCCGTCGAGGATGAAGCCCTGCTGGGCGTCATCGGCGGCAAGGCGCTCCTTGACAAGGTCGATCACGAGCTGATCGGGAACGAGCTCGCCAGCGTCCATGTACTTCTTAGCCTGAATACCAAGCTCGGTGCCACCCTTGACGGCAGCACGCAGCAGGTCGCCCGTGGAAATGTGAGCGACGCCAAACTCGGCGACGAGCTCCTGTGCGACGGTACCCTTACCGGCACCCGGAGCTCCGAGCAATACGAGGTTCATGAGCAATCCTCCTCTAGCCTATTTAAAGAATCCATCGTAATCATACATCTTGATCTGGCCTTCGAGCTTATCGACCGTGTCGAGCACGACGCCGACCATGATGAGGATGGACGTGCCGCCAAATGCCTGGATTAGCTGGTTACCCGTAAAGGAGAAGATGATCGAAGGCACGATGGCGATGAGCGCCAAAAAGACAGCGCTGGGAAGCGTAATCTTGTTGAGCGCGTTCTTGATGTAGGCCGCGGTAGCCCTACCCGGACGCACGCCCGGAATAAAGCCGCCCTGCTTCTTAAGGTTGTCGGCCGTGTCATCGGGGTTGAACACCATGGACGTGTAGAAGTACGCGAAAAACACGATGAGGACAACGTTAAGCACCCAGTTGAGCCAGCCGCGCGAAAGCGCAGAGGCAACTGCCTGGATCCAGCCGATGCCGGGGAAGAACACGGCAATCTGAGCCGGGAAGTACAGCAGCGCCGAAGCGAAGATGATCGGCACGACACCCGCGGTGTTGACCTTGATGGGCAGGTAGGTGGTCTGGCCACCCATCATGCGACGGCCCACGACGCGCTTAGCGTAGGAGACCGGGATGCGGCGCTGGCCGCGCTCAAGGAAAACAATCAACGGGATAACCAGCAGGATGATGGCGCAGATGATCACCATGGTGATGATGCCACCGGCATTGCCCTCGGTGCTGGAGAAGATAGCCTGCGGCAGACCGGCCATGATGTTCGCGAAGATGATCAGCGACATGCCATTGCCGATACCGCGCTGGGTGATGAGCTCACCAATCCACATGATCAGCATGGCGCCCGCAGTGAGCGTGCCGACGATCATGAGGTCGAAGATGATCTCGGGAGCGCCGGCGCCATTGAAGCTGATGCCGAAGCTCTTAAAGAGGAAGAGGTAACCCACGGAGTTGAGGATTGCCAGAGCCAGGGTGAGGTAACGCGAATACTGCGTGATCTTGGTCTGACCGACCTCGCCCTCGCGGGCAAGCTCATGCAGGGAAGGCACAACGGCCTGGAGCATCTGGAGGATGATCGAGCTGGTGATGTAAGGCATGATGCCCAGCGAAAACACCGACACATAGCTCAACGCGCCGCCAGAGAAAAGATTCAGGAGGGCCATAGCACCTGCGGCGACCGAATTGTTATCGGTCGAGAAAAGGCCCAGCATCCCCTGGAAGGGAATGCCGGGCACAGGAACGTGCGCACCAATGCGGTACACGACGAGCATAGCTATGGTAAAAAGAATCTTTTCGCGCAATTCTTTGATGCGGAAAGCATTCTTAAGACCATTTAGCACGGCAGCTCGACCTTTCCGCCGGCGGCCTCGATCTTGGCCTGCGCAGAAGCGCTGACCTTGTCGACCTTGACCGTGAACTTCTTGGTGAGCTCACCATTGCCGAGCACCTTGACGGGCTCGAACTCGCTCTTGGTGATGCGAGCGGCCTTAAGAGCGGCACCGTCGATCACAGCGCCGTCCTCGAACTTACGCTCGAGACGCTCAACGTTAACGGCGGTGTACTCGATACGACGGGGGTTGCGGAAGCCCGGAAGCTTGGGCAGGCGCATAGCCAGCGGAGTCTGGCCACCCTCGAAGCCGGCACCCTTGGTGCCGCCAGAGCGGGAACCCTGGCCCTTCTGGCCGCGGCCAGAAGTGGTGCCGTGACCCGAAGAATTGCCACGGCCGACGCGCTTGCGGTTCTTGGTGGAACCGGGCGCGGGAGTAAGATCGTGAAGCTGCATTTGCTACTCCTCTACAATCTCGACAAGGTGCTTGACCTTGAAGATCATGCCGCGGACGGACTCGTTGTCAGCAATCTCGCGAACCTCGCGGATCCTGTGGAGACCGAGGGCACGGACAGTACGGACCTGGTCCTGCTTGCAACCATTGGTGCTGCGGACCTGCTTGATCTTGATGGTGTCAGCCATGCTTAGTTCTCCTTACCGACGAACATCTCGGAGACCGTCAGGCCACGGCGAGCCGCGACGTCCTCAGGGCTGGAGAGCTCCTTGAGGCCCTCGACGGCAGCCTTGATGATGTTGAGGCCGTTGTCGGTACCGAGGGACTTGGACAGGACGTTCTTGATGCCAGCAAGCTCAAAGAGGGGACGCACAGCGCCGCCGGCGATAACGCCGGTACCCTCGACAGCGGGCTTGATGATGATGCGGCCGGCACCAAAGTGACCGAGAACCTCGTGCGGGATGGTGCCCTGATCGGTCACCGGCACGTGGAACATGTTCTTCTTGGCATCGAGAGACGCCTTGGAGATGGCCAGGGGCACCTCAGCGGACTTGCCCATGCCAACGCCGACGTTGCCCTTGCCGTCGCCAACGACGACGAGAGCGACGAGGCTCATGCGACGACCACCCTTGACGGTCTTCGACACGCGGTTGATGTAAACGACGCGCTCCTCGAACTCGGAGGCCTCGCGCTGCTGCTTCTGATTACGAGCCATGTGCTACATACCTCCTAGAACTCGAGACCGGCGGCACGAGCACCGTCGGCGAGGGCCTTGACGCGGCCATGGTAGATACGGCCACCGCGATCGAAGGCGACCTTGGTGATGCCGGCCTCGATGGCGCGCTTGCCAACGAGCTGACCGACCTTCTCCGCAGCCTCCTTGTTCGAGGTGTGGGTGCCCTTGAACTCGGCCTCGAGGGTCGAGGCAGAGACGAGCGTCAGGCTGGAGCCCTTGCTGTCGTCGATGATCTGGGCATAGATGTTGGCGTTAGTACGGGTCACGCGAAGACGCGGACGCTCGGAGGTACCCGAGACCTTGCCGCGAACACGACGCTGACGACGCTTGAGGCCTTCCAGCTTCGCCTTATGCTTGTTCATACGTAAACTCCTAAAAAGGTTGATCTTGCCAGCACCTGACGGGGTGCTGGTCTTATGCGAGTGAGTCGGTTACGACTACTTGGCGGCCTTACCCAGCTTGCGGCGGATGTGCTCGCCAACGTAGTGGATACCCTTGCCCTTGTAAGGCTCGGGAGGACGATGGCCGCGGATCTCAGCGGCGATCTGACCGACCTGCTGCTTGTTGATACCCTTGACGTTCACGTGGGTGTTGTCGGGAACCTCGAAGGTGATGCCCTCGGGAGCCTCGACGATCACGGGGTGCGAGAAGCCCAGGGAGAACTCGAGGTTCTTGCCCTTCTGCTGCACGCGGTAACCGACGCCGGCGAGCTCGAGCTTCTTCTCGAAGCCCTCGGAAACGCCAACAACCATGTTGTGGATGAGGGCGCGGGTGAGGCCGTGGCGGGCACGGGTCTCACGCTCGTCGTCGGGACGGGAAACGGTGAGGACGTTGTCCTCGACGTTGATAGCGAGCTTCTCAAAGACATCGAGCTCGAGCTGGCCCTTGGGGCCCTTGACGACAACGTTGTTGCCGTTGACTGCCACTTCGACTCCGGCGGGAATCTGGACAGGCTTATTACCGATACGAGACACGGTGATCTCCTTTCCTTCTACCTACCGAGCGAATTACCAGACGTAAGCGATGATCTCGCCGCCGACGTTGTGCTTGCGAGCATCGCGGTCGGTCATGACGCCATGGCTGGTGGAAATAATGGCGGTACCAAGGCCACCGCGGACGCGGGGCATGTCGGCAACGCCGGTGTACTTACGCAGGCCCGGCTTGGAAATGCGGCGGATGCCGTTGATGACCTTAGCCTTCTTGGGACCATACTTAAGCGTGATGTGCAGAGTCTTCTGGGGAACGGTGTCCTCGACATCGTAGCCCTCGATGTAGCCCTCCTCGTGCAGAACACGAGCGATCTCGACGAGCTTCTTGCTGCTCGGCATGGAGACCGTGGCCTTGTTCACAGAGTTAGCGTTACGGATGCGCGTAAGCATATCTGCGATCGGGTCTGTAAGGTTCATACAGATTCTCCTTCGTTCTTGATGAACACGTGCTCTTGGTTCTTCGCCGCCCTTAACGGCAAAGCCTTTTTAGCGCGTTTTCCCTGTTCCAAACTGATGCTTGAAACGCTGGTAGTGACTTACCAGCTGGCCTTCTTAACGCCGGGAAGCTCGCCCTTGAGTGCAAGCTCGCGGAAGCAGACACGGCACAGGCCGAACTTGCGGTACACAGAGTGCGGACGGCCGCAGCGCTGGCAGCGCGTGTACTCACGAGTAGAGAACTTCTGCTTGCGATTGCACTTGACGATCATCGATGTCTTAGCCACTTATATCCTCCTCACATAGAGTATTGTTCGCCCCAAGCGCCGCCCCCTTGTGGGAACGGCGCTTATAGGGCAGGTGAACCTATTTCTTGAACGGGAAACCGAAGGCGTCCAGAAGGGCCTTGGCCTCCTCATCGGTGTTGGCGGTGGTCACGAAAGTGATGTCCATACCGCGCTGGTGATCGACGGAGTCGAAGTCGATCTCGGGGAAGATGAGCTGCTCGGTGACGCCCATGGAGAAGTTACCACGGCCGTCGAAGCTCTTGGCGGAGATGCCGCGGAAGTCGCGGATACGGGGGATCGCGACGGAGGTCAGACGATCGAAGAACTCCCACATACGGTCGCCACGCAGGGTAACCTTGCAGCCGATCGGCATACCAGCGCGCAGGCGGAAGGTAGCGATGGACTTGCGGGCACGGGTGATCATCGGCTGCTGGCCGGTGATGGCGCGCAGGTCGCGCACGGCACCGTCGATGGCCTTGGAATCGGTAGCGGCCTCGCCGACACCCATGTTCACGACGATCTTCTCAAACTTGGGGATCATCATGACGTTCTCGTACTGGAACTTGTCCTGAAGCTGCTGCTTGACCTCGTTGTTGTACTTGGTCTTCAGACGCGGCACATACTTCTCTTCTGCCATTGTTCACTCCTTCTTGGGGTTTTAAGCACGGGGCGTGGCCACGATGGGTTGTCCTCGTGCCTCCTGGCTGCATCCGCGCCGCTCATGGCATTTCGCGGTTTGGACTCGACGCAGCAGGAGCCGACAAAACAATCGGTACTATACGCGCATCGGGAGCGTATTTCCAGAAAAACCTCGTCTGCCTGCACAACTCCACAACTCCCCCGCACAAATTGATCTGTTGGGAGCCAGGGCATAGTTGTTGAGGAACGAGAGTGGATTTTCGGACGCGTGAGAGTGGATTTTCGGACGCACGACGAACGAGAGTGGATTTTCTCCCACTTTTGGCCGAGATACAGACCAAAAGTGGGAGCTTATCCACTCTCGATGGAGTCCTTCGTTTCCTGGAGGATTGTTTTGGCTGGAGCGTGTCGACTACTTGAGCGTGACGCAGGAGGCGAGGATGTTGGCGTAGTCTTCCGCTGGCATGCCGAAAGCATCGTCTGCCTCGAGCTTGTATGAGCCCTCTACCGGATGGGCCGATCCGCCTGAAAGCCAAACCGTGTAACCTTCCGACGTTTTGCCTAGATCTCTAAAGAAAACAGGCCCGAAACCACCCAAGCTGTTATCGTGCACGATGATGGTAAAGTTTGCGGAGCAGTCATCTTTATCCGCACCGGTCCTTTGAACCCTGAACCACTTGGCAAATGAGCCGGATGACTGGCTTTCGGTGATCTCGTAATCATCAATAGGGAACCAGTCGGGGAGAACCATAGTGAAGTAGTCCGTATCGATGGTCCTTGCCTGCCTTGCCTCTTCTGCCTGGCGCTTGGCTTCTTCCTCGGCTTGCTTGGCGGCTACGGCGTCATCGCGGCGCTTGGTTGCCGCTTGGGCCAATGCGTCGACATCAAAGGAAAAGCCAGCCTTCCTGGCGCCCGCGTCTTCCTCGGCATATTTCTTGGCGGCGGCAATCTCGTCGTCGGTCACTTCGGTTGCCTCGACCGGAGCGAGCGAAACGTTGCCGGCATCGATGCCCTTTTTGCCCTCCGCCTTCTTGCTAACCTTGACGTCGATCTTTTCGCCCGGCACGGCGTAGATGGTGCCATCGGCTGCAATGGGCGAGGCCGCAACCTCGGCCTTATAGCTGCCGCGACGGAGCTCGACGCCCGCTCCCGTGCTGTCGACATAGCGAACGACGTCGACCTTCTTGCCGCGCGCCTCCTTGCCGGTGATGTGCAGCGGCAGCCTGCTCGCGCCAGCCGATGTGTCCCACCCCTCGGCCGAGACCGTAAACCGCACGGCGTGCTTTGCGGCGAGGACCTCTTGCTCGGCAGCTTCGCGTGCCTGCTCCGGCGCATAGACGCCAAAGTAATAACCGGCTCCGCCACCCACGGCGAGCAGAGCCACCACGACGGCAGCGATGATGAACGGCTTCTTGGAACGTTTGGGGCTGGACGCAGCAGCCTCGGCCGCCATGTCGACTTGCTGCGACCCGATAGGTGCTGCAGCATCAACGGGCAAGGGGTTCGCCCCTCCCGTTTGCGCTTGATCATCTGGTACGACGGATGCGCCGCATACGGCGCAGAACTGGGCTCCGTCCTCGATTTTCGACCCACAGTTTCGGCAGAACATCCAAGCTCCCCCTCGTTCGATGCCCGTTCAAGACGGGCATGTTTGAGCGCCCGCACATAGAGCGGAGCACAATCTCTTCAAAGCGTATGCTAGGAGCGAACTGCCAAACGTTGTTGCGCAACATTGCCGGGTAAAGCCTCAGCATCCAGCCATCCCCAAATAAGTTGCGGTGAAATAGGGGCTGTTTGACGGCTTAACAGGCTTAAACAATCCGTATTTCACCGCAACTCATATATGGGGATGCGATTAGCGCTTGCGGGGGACGAGTTTGGTGCGGCGCAGGTGGATCATCTCGGCGGCGATGGAGATGGCGATCTCCTCGGGGTCCTCGGCCTGAATGGCAACGCCGATCGGCAGGTGCAGCTCGTCGATCTGGTCCTGCGTAAAGCCCTCCTGCTCCAGACGGGCACGCACAAAGGCCGTCTTGCGACGCGAGCCCAAGCAGCCCAGATAGGCGGGTTTGGCACGCATGGCCTGAATCACCACGTCGATATCGGACTTGTGACCCGCCGTGGCGACGACCACCAGGTCGCGCGGGCCGATGGGGCACTGCTTGCTCAGGCTCTTGTAGTCGACCAGACGACGGTCGTAGACACCGGGCACCCAATCGGGGGTCAGCGTGCCGGGGCGGTCGTCGCACGCCACGACGGCAAAGCCCGCCGCCGTAAGCACCCGCGCCGTCGCGGCGCCCACGTGGCCGCAGCCAAAGATATAGGTCAGGCCCTCGGGGCAGAGCGTCTCGATGTGCGCCGCGGGAATCTCAGAGGCCGCGTTGGTGTAGGTGACCTTACTCCCCTCCTCCACCAGCGAAAGCCCGGGGCAGCCCGCAATGGTGCGGCGCGATTCCTCGCCATGGTACTCGGCCACATCGCCCTCGAGCGCGCTCGCGATAAACGGTTCAAAGTCGATGACGAAGTCGCCGATGCGCCGATAGGCCAAGACGTCGGCAATTTCCTGGAACAACGGTGCCTGAGTCGCATCCAGATGCAGATAGCACAGGCAGATGGCTCCGCCGCAGATCATGCCGGTATCGGAGTTCTCGCCGCCCATGGTGTAGCGGACCAGACGCGACTGTCCCGCGCTCAGGAGTTCGCGCGCCTCATCCAGCGCAAAGAGCTCAATCTTGCCGCCGCCGATAGTGCCCGCCTGGCCACCGTCGGCAAAGACGGCCATCCAGGCGCCCACGCCGCGCGGCGACGACCCCGCCGTGCCGGCCACGACCACCAGCTCGCACGTCTCGCCAGCACGCAGGGCGGCAAGCGCCGCATTCACAACATCGAGCTTTTCCATTGCCGCCTTCTATCCTCTAAAGACACCGGTGAGCATGGCGAGTGCCTCAAGCACACCGCCGCCGACCGACGTCGCCTTGTCCGAAATGTAGTTGATATAGCTGGCATCGCCGCGCGGATCGACATCGGCGCATTTAAAGCCCTCAGTCACCTGCACGCCGTTCGCCAAAAGCCCGCGCAGACAGCCATCGATCTGCGTGCACATGGGCGAATCGCCCGCGTAGCCAATCACGTCTCCGGCGCTCACGATGTCGCCGATCGCGCGGTCGGACCGAAACACGCCGGCGGCGGGGCTGTGGATAACGCGCTCTCTGCCATAGCCAGCGATAATGCCCGGCACGCCCGTGTTGGGTTGGGGCGAACCCTGGGTAATGACACGGCCCAGGAAATGCCCGCGCATGGTTTCGACCACGGCGTCGCAGTCAACCGGCGCGGTAAAGCCCGGCCCCACGGCGATGACGGCAGGCGCCATGTCGCGCGTGGTGCCCAGGTTGCGCTTGGCCAAAATCGCGTCGACCACAGCCGCGGGCTTAAGCTCATCGAGCATCTTGGCCTGGGGGTCCACCACCACGGCGACGTCTCCAGCCTCGGTAATTGCAAGCGCCTCTGCCGGCGTCTGTGCCAAGCGAGCGCGAATGCCCTCGACCTCGACCTCGCCCAAGCGAATAGCCTCGCAAAAACTGATTGTGCGGCGGATGCACGTGGGAACCGCGATATCGGCCATGACGACCGACACGCCGGCGCGCACCAAGCGAGCGGCGACGCCCGTGGCGATATCGCCGGCGCCGCGAACATAAACGAGCATTCCCGGGGCACCTCCCTGTGCTACGGTTTGAGCAGAGCAAAAGCGGTTCGACCGCTACTCTGATGATTATTTATTATCACAGTATTATACGGCGGTGAACAGATGGAAACGGTTAGCGGCAATCTTGCCTCGACGCTCAGGATCGAGCCGGGCATTACCGCGATTATCGGCAGCGGCGGCAAGTCGACGTTGCTCAAAACGCTGGGTCTTGAGCTCATGCGCGCTGGCGGCCGCGTGCTCCTCTGCACCACCACGCATATGCTTCCCGTTGCCGGCGTGCCATGGGACGGGTCGAATCGTCGCCTGGACGCCGCGCCTTGGAAGCCGGGCGCCTCGCATGTCCCCGGTTGCACCTGCGAGGCCTGCGCGGGCCTTGCACGCGGAGGCATCTGCCAGGCAGGCGTCTTGGACCCGGAGACAGGCAAGCTCTCCGCCCCCGCCGAGCCACTCGGCGGGCTGGCACAGCGCTTTGACTATGTGTTGGCCGAGGCAGACGGTAGCAAGCGACTCCCGCTCAAGGCGCATGCCCCGTGGGAGCCGGTCGTTCCCGCCGGCACGGCAAACGTTGTCTGGGTCGTCGGCGCCTCGGGACTCAGCAAGCCCATCAACGAAGCCGTCCACCGCCCCGAGCTCTTTTGCGAGCGTTGCGGCTGCGAGCTCACCGACATCGCCACGCCCGAGCGCGTCGCCCAGGTGCTCAATGCCGAGATGCAGGCGCTGAAACTCAGCACCGCACGCGTCATGCTCAACCAAGTCGACACGCTTGCCGACCCCACGATGGCCGACCGCTTCGAGGCAGCCCTCGACCGCCCCCTCATCGCCACCAGC
>USHR01000012.1 GCA_900554495.1 uncultured Collinsella sp. | reverse complement strand
GAAAGGAGAGATGCCGAGTGAGGATTCTCAAGCTCTTTAAAAAGCATATCCTGGCGCTGTTCGCAGCTATCGTACTTATCGTAATCAGTTGCAACGCCGATCTGGCACTGCCTACCTACATGAGCGATATTGTCGACGTGGGCGTGCAGCAAGGCGGTATCGCCTCGCCCGTGCCCGACACCATTCGCGCCGAATCGCTCGACGACCTCGAACTCTTTATGAGCGCCAAGGACGCCAAAACTGTGGAGACCGTGTTCAGCAAGGCGGACAATAACGGCATTCGAACGTACAAGGGCACCGAGGAGGAGCGCGCCGACGGCGGCAAGATTGCCGACATCATGAGCCTGCCCGAGACCGTCGTCCTTTCGCTCAACCAGGGCATTGACGCCGACTCCATGGGCGACATGACCGGCGCATCCACCGAGGCAAGCGATGGCGGCGCCGCTCAGGCCATGCCCACCCCCGAGCAGATGGCAGCGATGACGCCCGAGCAGCTCGCCGAGATGCAGCAGAAGACCGCAGCCGCGCAGAGCATGCAAAAGCAGATCGACGCCGACGGCGGTAAGATCACCATGAAGAGCCTGCGCCTAGGCGTTGAGGGCGGTCTTATCGATCAGGGCAAGCTCGTCGAGGGCGCCAACCAGATGGCGGACAAAATGGGCTCCATGTCGGGCTCCATCGTCACTCAGCGCGCCGTGAGCTATGTACAGGACGAGTACAAGGCACAGGGCATCGACCCAGCCGACGTGCAGAACGCCTACCTGAGCCGCATGGCGACCACGATGTTTGGGCTGTGCCTGGTGTCGCTCGTCGCCACCATCCTGACCGGTGCCGTGGCATCGCGCACCGCCTGCTCCATCGCCCGCGACCTGCGCCGCGAGACCTTCAACAAGGTTATGCACTTCTCGCCGGCCGAGGTGGGCAAGTTTAGCCAGGCCTCGCTCATCACCCGCTGCACCAACGACATTCAGCAGATCCAGATGGCCGCAACCCTGTTTATCCGCATGTGCCTGATGGCCCCCGTCATGGGCATCGTCGCCGTCATGCGCGTCCTGGCCAACCACACCGGCCTGGAGTGGACCATCGCTGTGGCCATCATCGCGGTTTCGGCCGTTGTCGGCGTGCTCATGGGCCTCACCATGCCCAAGTTCAAAAAGATGCAGAGCTTTGTGGACCGCGTGAACCTTACCGCCCGCGAGCTGCTCGACGGCCTTATGCCCATCCGCTCGTTCAACCGCGAGGAACATGAGCTCGAGCGTTTTGACAAGGCTTCGCTCGACCTAATGACCACGCAGCTCTACACCAACCGCGCCATGAGCTTTATGATGCCGCTCATGATGCTCGTCATGAACTGCATCACCGTGCTTATCGTCTGGTTTGGCGCCCAGGGCGTGTCCGACGGCGTGATGCAGGTCGGCAACATGATGGCGTTTATCTCCTACACCATGCAGATCGTCATGGCGTTTATGATCCTCACCATGGTTTCGGTCATCCTGCCCCGCGCCGAGGTCGCAGCCGAGCGCGTGGAAGAGGTCGTCACCTGCCCTACGAGTATCAACGACCCTGTCTCGCCCAAACTGCCTGCTGCCAGCGCGCCGCGCGGCGAGCTCACCTTCCGCGACGTGAGCTTCCAGTATCCCGATGCCCGCGCCGACGTCATCAGCGGCGTGAACTTCACCACGCATGCCGGTCAGATGCTCGGCATTATTGGCTCCACGGGCTCGGGCAAGTCCACGCTCGTGCAGCTGATTCCGCGCCTGTACGACGTCACGGGCGGCAGCATTTCGCTCGACGGTATCGACGTGCGCGACATGACCCTTTCCGAGCTGCGCCGCCGCATCGGTTATATTCCGCAGCAGGGTCGTCTGTTCTCGGGTACCGTTGAGAGCAACCTCAAGTTTGCGGGCGACATGGTGAGTGACGAGGATATGCGCCAGGCAGCACGCGTCGCCCAGGCGGAGGACTTTATCGCCGAGCGCGAGGACGGGTACGACTCCCCTATCAGCCAGGGCGGCTCCAATGTTTCGGGTGGTCAGCGCCAGCGTCTGGCCATCGCCCGCGCGTTGGCCAAAAAGCCCGAGATCGTGGTGTTCGATGACTCGTTTAGTGCCCTCGACTACAAGACCGACGCGCGCCTACGCGAGGAGCTGGCCAAAAACGTTACCGACGCCGCGCTCGTGGTCGTAGCCCAGCGCATCGCGACCATCATGCACGCCGACCAGATCATCGTGCTCGACGACGGCCACGTAGTGGGCACCGGCACGCACGAGGAGCTGCTGCGCAGCTGCCCGGCGTATCTGGAGATCGCACAGTCGCAGCTTTCCGCCGAGGAGCTGGGGCTTACCCAAGAAGAAATTGCAGCCGTCATGGAAGGAGGCGAGCGCTAATGGCAGACGAGACCAAGACTCAGATTCCCAAGCCCACCCGCCAGCGCGGTCCCATGGGCCGCATGGGCGGCATGCGTCGCGGCGAAAAGGCCAAGGACTTTAAGAGCACCATGAGGCAGCTGCTCGGCTATATCGGCCAACACAAGATTGCCGTGTTTGCCGCCGTCGCCTTTGCCGTGTGCTCGGTCATCTTTAACATTGTGGGACCCAAGGTGCTCGGCCAGGTTACGACCAAGCTGTTCGAAGGCCTGGTCGCCAAGGTCAACGGCACCGGCGACGTTGACTTTGACTGGATCGCCAAGACGCTCGGCTTTTTGCTCTGCCTGTATCTGGCGAGCTCTGTCTGCAGCCTGGTCCAGGGCTGGCTCATGACCGGCGTCACGCAAAAGATCTGCTACCGCATGCGCAAGGAAATCGCCGCCAAGGTTGCCGTCGTGCCGATGAGTTACTTCAACGGCCACAGCAAGGGAGACGTACTCAGCCGCATCACCAACGACGTCGATACGCTGGGTCAGTCGCTCAACCAGAGCGTGACGCAGCTCATCACGTCGGTGACGCAGATTATCGGCGTGCTCGTCATGATGCTTTCGATCAGCCTGCCGCTTACCGGCGTCACCGTGCTCACGCTGCCGGCCGCCGCGATTATCTTGACCGTGATGATTCACTTCTCGCAGCCGTACTTCCGCGAGCAACAGCAGGTTCTGGGCGCCGTCAACGGCATTATCGAGGAGGACTTTGCCGGCCAGAACGTCATTCAGGTGTTCGACCGCGCCGAGGCCTCGATTGAAGAGTTCGACCGTCAAAACGACCGCCTCTTTATTAGTGGCTGGCGCTCGCAGTTCCTGTCGGGCCTGATGATGCCGCTTATGAGCTTGGTGGGCAACATGGGCTACGTGGGCGTCGTCGTGGTGGGCGCGCAGCTCGCGCTGACCGGCAATGCCACGCCCGGCGACATCCAGAGCTTTATCCAGTACGTTCGAAACTTTACGCAACCCGTGCAGCAGCTGGGCAACGTGAGCAACACGATGCAGTCGATGGCTGCCGCTACCGAGCGCGTCTTTGAGTTCCTGGCCGCGCCCGAGGAGGAGCAGAAGGCCGACGCGCAGATTCCCGAAAAGCGCCCTGGCCACGTGGAGTTTGACCATGTCAAGTTTGGCTACACGCCCGACAAGACCATCATCCACGACTTTAGCTGCGAGGCGCAGCCCGGCCAGACCATCGCCATCGTCGGCCCCACCGGCGCCGGCAAGACCACGCTCATTAAGCTGCTGCAGCGCTTTTACGACGTGGACGGCGGTTCGCTGCGCGTCGAAGGCGTCGACGTGCGCGACTGGGACCGCGCGGCGCTGCGCGGCGAGTTTGCCATGGTGTTGCAGGACACCTGGCTGTTTAACGGCACCATCCGCGAAAACATCCGCTACGGACGCCCCGATGCGACCGACGCCGAGGTCGAGGCCGCCGCACGCGCCGCACGCTGCGACCACTTTATCCATACGCTCGCCGGCGGCTACGACTTTATGATCAACGAAGAGGGCACTAACCTGTCGCAGGGTCAACGCCAGCTCGTGACCATCGCCCGTGCCATTTTGGCCGACCGTCCGGCGCTGATTTTGGACGAGGCGACTTCCAACGTCGACACCCGCACCGAGGAGCTTATTCAGCGCGCCATGGATGCGCTGATGCAGGGCCGCACGAGCTTTGTCATCGCGCACCGCCTGTCCACGATCCGCAACGCCGACGTGATCTTGGTAATTCGCGACGGTGACATCGTCGAGAAGGGCACGCACGACGAGCTGCTCGCCCAAGGCGGCTTCTACGCCGACCTGTACAACTCGCAGTTCGACGAGGCGGCGTAAATTCTGCCGCAGGGAACGAATAACGCCCGAGAACGGGGGGGGCGCAGGACAACCTGCCCCCCCGTTTTTGTTCTACGGCCCTTGAGCCGCCTCCCCTGGGACCTGATTGACAGCCCCTTCGAAGCCCTGTGGGCAAAAAATGGCAAATATGAGTACTGTTACCTTTTTGGTAACAGCCAAAACCGCCTCAAACGACCTCCTTGCGGCCTCTATACGCCTTCAAATTAATCAAAACGCCCGTTAGCGGGCTTCTGTGTGCCAACGTTAATGAACATATTTTTCACTTTGTCTATTATCTTGCTAGACTGATATGTTACTAGGTTAGCAACCGTACTCATATTTGGCATTTTTTGCCCACAGGGTGTTTCCTGGGGAACCGACAACAGCCTTAGGGTCGCGCGCGGTGCCACTCCCTCCCGACATCCGCCGACGTTTACCCAGATAAAACCTGCCAAAATAAACCTGTCTCTTTTTGGTAGGTTTCGGGGTGACAAGGGCTTGCACTTTAGCGTGCGACAGCGGATAATGCCGAACACTCGACAATACGCTTATTGCTCTTTCTATAGATTGAGGAGGCCCCTATGGCCATGGAATTCAAACGCAAGTTGCCGATCCCCATGGAGATCCGCGAGGAAATGCCGCTTTCTGCCGAGCTTACCGCCAAAAAGCAGGCATTTGACGCCGAGGTCGCCAAAGTCTTTACCGGCGAGGACGCACGCAAGGTGCTCATCATCGGCCCGTGCTCTGCCGACCGCGAGGATTCGGTCCTCGAATACATGAACCGCCTGGCCAAGACCGCCGAAGAGGTCAAGGACAAGCTCATCATCATTCCGCGCGTCTACACCAACAAGCCGCGCACCAAGGGCACCGGCTACAAGGGCCTGCTGCACAACCCCAACCCCGAGGCTCCCGACGACCTGCTCGAGGGCGTCAAGGCCATCCGCCATATGCACCTGCGCGTTATTAAGGAAACGGGCTTCTTCACCGCCGACGAGATGCTCTATCCGTCCAACTACCAGTACCTCGTTGACCTGCTGAGCTATGTTGCCGTGGGTGCGCGTTCGGTCGAAAACCAGGAGCATCGCCTGGTGTCGAGCGGTATTTCGGTGCCTGTGGGCATGAAGAACCCCACCGCCGGTTCCACCACCGTCATGCTCAACTCTATTTACGCCGCCCAGGCCCACCAGAGCTTTATCTTCCGTAACTGGGAAGTCGAATGCGATGGCAACCCGCTTGCGCACGCTGTCATGCGCGGCTACATCGGCCTCGATGGCCGCACCTACCCCAACTACCACTACGAGCACCTGGAGCGCCTGGCCGAGCGCTATACCGAGCACGCCGGCTACGCCAACCCGGCGGCGGTCATCGACTGCAACCACGACAACTCGGGTAAGCGTCCGCTGGAGCAGTATCGCATTTGCAAGGAAGTGCTCGACAGCTGCCGCCGCAACGAGTCCATCTCCAAGCTGGTCAAGGGCTTTATGATCGAGTCTTACCTGGAGGACGGCAACCAGCCGGTCGACGGCGGCGTCTTTGGCAAGTCCATCACCGACCCGTGCCTAGGCTGGGAAAAGACCGACTACCTCATCCACGAGATCGCGGAGCGGGTGTAGGTTACGGCGTTTTACCAAACGCCGTAACGGCTCGACGCTGCGCTGGTCGCATTTGGACAATCTGACGTTCAACTTCAAGGGCGCGACCAGGAGGTCAGCGCCCTTTCGTTTCACGTCACCTTGTCTCAAATGCGACCCGCTCGCTGTCCGTTCTCTACCTGCGGCGTCGTCTTGCTCCGAATGCGGCTCGCTCGCTGTCGTTGCCGAAACATCGGCGTTGCCGGACTAGTCATTGGGGACGTTCATAAATGACTACTCAGGAATGAGCGTGGATAATCTCCCGTTTTTGGCCTGTGTGCAGGCTCAAAGTGGGAGATTATCCACGCTCGCTTTAATTTGCCTGGGTTGCGATGCCTATCTAATCGGCTCGGCGTCTTCCCTGAGAATCGAAAGATACTCTTCATACCCGTACTGCCGGTATCTCTGTCTTGACTCGTCGAGCGGACGGAGGATACCCAATTCTTCAAATGATTTGACGAGCGAGCTCGCGGTACTCCTGCCGATATCGAGTTGGGCAGCGATGAATGCGGTGTCGACGATGGGGTGCTCTTCAAGAATGCCCAACAGCCTTTGCCCGTTTGCAGCAGTCCTTCCGAGATTTTCGGTAATGGTTGCTGTGGAACGGTTATGGAGGTCAACAAGGTTTTTTAAAGACCCTACCGAGTCCTTCGCACTTTCGAGAAGACTGTTGCAGAAAAACTCTATCCATTCCTCGTAAGTGCCTCTCTCCCTTACGGATGTGAGTTGCCGGTAGTACTCGCTTCGATTTTTCTTGAACTGGAACGATGGATAGAACAAGCAAGAATGAAGAACGCCATCATTGATGAGCATAAGTGTAATGAGAAGCCTGCCCAGGCGACCGTTTCCGTCTAGGAATGGATGGGCAGTTTCAAATTGGTAATGGACGAGCGCCGCCCGCACAATCGGATCCATTTCGACTTGAGGCTCATTGATAAAGCGTTCGAGGTCCTGGAGCGTGTTACTCAAATCTTCAATGTTTGGAGGGACAAACGATGCGGTTGCAATGGTGCAGCCTGAGGGGCCAATCCAGTTTTGTGAGGAGCGCAGCTCGCCTGGATTCTTCTCCGTTCCGCGCACTCCGTCCAGCAGGACCGCATGAACTTGCCTAAGAAGTCTCGTGCACAAGGGCATCTTTTTGAGCAGTTCTACGCCGCGGTCGACAGCACGGACGTAATTCACGACGTCTGCGACATCTTTATGATGGAGTTGTGTTTGCGATGGACTAAGTAGGTCGTCAAACGTGCACTGGGTTCCCTCAATTTGCGAAGAAAGGAGTGCTTCTTTGCGCACGTACATTGTCAGATACATATCGGCGTTGGGAACAAAGTAGAGCATGCCTTCAAGCTCTCCAAGCTTTCGTGAGCATGCGGAAAGCGTGCGATAGGTTTCCTCGGTGAGGTTTAGCTGCCTCAATGATTGCAAGGGCGTTGGAAAAAACGAATAGTAAGCCAATTTCCCCGATAGATTATTGCGGAGCGTTCCCTGGCCGTTCTCCTCGATTTGCATCGCGCCCTCCATATCTTTAGTGCCGGAAACTCGTTATTAGGCTAATCATATCAATTCTAATAACGAGTTTATGGCGAAAATAGTTATTAGATTCGATTTGAATGATCTAATGACGAGAAGTCGTTATTGCTTTGGTGCAAGGTGGTCGAGTGGTCCCTCGGGCGCAGAGGAAAACGGATCATTCAACACGAGCGTGGATAATCTCCCGTTTTTGGCCCCCGTGTAGGCTCAAAGTGGGAGATTATCCACGCTCGTTAGATAGGCGTCCAAAAATCCACGCTCGTCGCTACTTGAGCCCGGGCAGGCGGGTGTAGGGGAATGAGCGCTCTAGGAATTCGGAGCAGCGGTCGTAATCTTTGGCGAAGTAGCTGCTGTAGAGCGAATCGAGCACGTATTGCACGGCGATGTGGCTGGCGAACTGTGTGATGCGATGCGTCATGCTCTCGTGGTCACTCACCGTAAGGTAGGCGGCAAAGCCGGGGTGAATGCGAGCGCAATAAGGCGTGCCGATGACGATGACCGGGACGTGCCGACTGCTGAGGATCGGCAAGATGTCCTTGAGGTTGGGGGCAAGGCCGCTGTAGGAGATGACGATTGCCGCATGGTCGGGACCCGAGGCGAGCGCCGTTCGCACCTGGGCCTCGACACCGTTGTGACACGTTGCGCTTTTACCGGCGGAGAGCAGGCGATCGCGGAACATTCCCGCTGGATAGAGGTTGTGCGAGCCCGTGTAGATGTTGACCTGTCGGGCGTTCGCGATGAGCTTGGCGGCGTGGTCAAGCTGCGTGGGGTCGAGCAGCTCCTGCGTTTCGGCCAGCGTAGTCTGGTAGAGCCCCTCCATGCGCTCCATAACCTGCGCAGGGGTGGACGCGGCGTCGAAGGGAAAGTTGATATCCACGTCGCGTCGGTTGCCCGATTCGGTTGCCAGGCGGATGAGCTCGACCTTGAGGTCCTTGAAGCCCTCGAGGCCGAGCTTTTTGCAAAACCGGTGCACGCTCGCAACAGAAACGTTGGTGCGCGCGGCAAATTCCTTGATGGAGAGCCCGCGGACGTCTTCGCCCATGGCAAGGGCCGAGATGCCGAGCTGCTGCTCGGTGGGGGTGAGGCCCTGCGCCTCGGTGATCTTGCGTTTGATATCCATGCGAACTCCCACACTCGCCAAACCTGCCAAAAAGGGACAGGTTTATTTTGGCACGTTTCGGTCGGTATCAGGAAGTGTCAGGGGCGGGGCGGTGACGGTCCGTGGACGCGAAAAGAAGTGTCGGGTTTGGCGCGCCCACTTCTGCCCGTCCCGCGCGTGGGCGATACTCGGCTTATCGACTCGCGATGCAAAGGAGATGCTCATGGCAAACATCAAGTTCCCCGAGGGTTTCTATTGGGGTGGCGCCACCGCCGCCAACCAGTTTGAGGGCGCTTGGAACGTGGACGGCCGCGGTCCTTCCGTCGACGACCATTTCTTGGGCGGCAGCTACAAGGAGCCGCGTCAGATTACGATCGACATCGACCCCAACCGCTTCTACCCCAATCATGACGGTATCGATTTCTACCATCACTACGAGGAGGACATCACGCTGTTCGCCGAGATGGGCTTCAATATGTTCCGCATGTCCATCTCTTGGAGCCGCATCTTCCCCAACGGCGACGACGCTGAGCCCAACGAGGCCGGCCTCGCCTTCTACGACCGCGTCTTCGACTGCCTGCGTGCCCACAATATCGAGCCGCTCGTGACCCTTTCGCACTATGAGATGCCCTATCACCTGGTCGAGAAATACAACGGCTGGGCAAGCCGCGAGCTCATCGGCTTCTTTGAGAAATACTGCCAGACCGTCTTCGATCGCTATCAGGACAAGGTCAAGTTCTGGCTCACCTTCAACGAGATCAATTGCGGTACTCAGGACATGGGCAACCTCTTTGAGACCAGCATGATTCAAGGCTTTGAGGGTCCGGCGTCGGCGGTTCACACTACGCCGCAGGCTCGTATGCAGGCCCTGCATCACCAGTTTGTCGCCAGCGGCCGCGTCGTGCGCTATGCCCACGAGCATTACCCGCAGTTTAAGATGGGCAACATGGACTGCTTCATCCTTTCCTATGCCGCCACGTGCGATCCGGCCGACGTGTTCGCCACGCAGCAGGAGATGAATACCATGAACTGGTACTGCTCCGACGTGCAGGTGCGCGGCAAATACCCGTTCTATGCCAAGCGCTTCTGGACCGAGAACGATGTTGAGCTCGTGATGGAGGACGGCGACCTGCGGGATATCGCCGACGGCAAGGTTGATTTCTACACCTTTAGCTACTACATGTCCGGCACCGTGGGCACCCACAAGGACCACGAGATGACCGAGGGCAACATGACCTTTGGCGGCAAGAATCCCTATCTGGAGTCCACCGACTGGGGCTGGCAGATCGATCCGTTGGGCCTGCGCATCGCCCTCAACGAGATTTACGCCCGCTACGAGATTCCGCTGATGGTGGTCGAGAACGGCATGGGCGCCTACGACGAGGTCGAGGAGGACGGCTCCATCCACGACCCGTATCGCATCGCCTACTTGCAGAGCCACATCAAGGCCATGGGCGAGGCCATTGCCGACGGCGTTGACCTGATTGCCTACACCTGGTGGGGTCCCATCGACCTGGTTTCCGCCGGCACTGGCGAGATGCGCAAGCGCTACGGCTTCATCCACGTCGATAAGTACGACGACGGCACCGGTACCTACGAGCGCCGCCGCAAGGACAGCTTCTTCGCATACCAGAAGATCATCAAGTCCAACGGCACCGAGGGGCTGGATTAATCGACAATATGAGTGCCACTGGGGAAAAGGTTTTGGGAAGGGCTTGGAAGGGCTTGCGATTCGAGCCCTCACCTTAGCAATTTGATCATTTGGCACTATAATCACCATAGGCATGCGCATAACGTTGCGCTTAATCAAGAGGAGAAAACGTATGGGTCTGTTTGATATGTTCAAGAAGAAGGCTGAGCCCGCGGCTGCCGCTGCTCCGGCCTCCATCTCTGCTTCTGCCGGCGCCGACGTGCTGTGCTCGCCCGTCAAGGGCAAGGTCATCAAGATGGCCGACGTGCCCGATCCCGTCTTTGGTGGCGAGGTTCTGGGCAAGGGCTGTGCCGTGTGGCCCGAGGACGATCTGGTCTACGCTCCCTGCGACGGTAAGGTGACCGTCACCATGGGTCACGCCGTGGGTCTGCAGTCCGATAGCGGCATCGAGGTTCTGGTGCACGTTGGCGTCGATACCGTCAACATGAACGGCGATGGCTTCGAGGGCTTCGTCAAGGCCGACGACGTTGTGAAGGCTGGCCAGCCCATACTCAAGATCGACCGCGCCAAGATCGCCGCTGCCGGTTACAAGGACTGCGTCGTCGTGGCCGTGTCCAACACCGCCGAGTTTGCCGATGTCGAGCTCACCGTTGAGGCAGAGTCCGCCGTCGCCGCCGGTGACGCCATCGTCAAGGTCGTCCGCAAGTAAACTGCGGCGTCCAAAGGATGTGCAAGGGTGGTCGGGTTTTCCGGCCACCTTTTTTATTGCACCGTGGGGAAGCGTTTTATTGCACGTTGGGCGGGCTTGCAAACCGTTCGGACGCTAAAACGAACCGACCACGCCTTCGCGTTGCCGAGGGTGTTCATAAGTGGATAGTATGGGCTTACTTATTACAACGTGTGCCGCGTCCGGGAAGCGCGGTGCCGCTCATTGGGAGGAACAACATGAAAAAGAAGCTGCTGCTTGCGCCCCTCATGGCCGTCTTGGTTGCATGCGTGGTCGTGCTTTCCGGCTGTGGAGGTCCTTCGGTTGAGGAGCTCATCACCGAGGATCTTACGACGCAGTTTGACGAGGTCAAGAACGGTGGCGACGACTTCCTCTCTGGTCTGGAGGAGGCTTCGGGCGACGAGTTCGAGCAGCTGGGTATCGATCCCAAGGAGTACGCCAAGACCTATCTTGAGGGCTTTGACTACAAGATCGGCGACGTGACGGTCGACGAGGACAAGGGTGTCGCGACCGCCGAGGTCTCTATTACATGCAAATCTATGAACAAGATCGTCGAGGACTTCTCCACCCAGTATCAGGAGAAGGTTGCTGCGCTTGACACGGTTCCTTCCGATGACGAGCTGTACAAGATGGCCGGTCAGGTTATGGTCGATGTGACCAAGGCCACCGAGCCCAGGAAGACCACGGTTATCTTCAAGTACACCTGCAACGACGATGGCGAGTGGTCTGCCGACGACTCCGTCAACTCCGAGATGATGGATGCAATGCTGAGCTAGTTCGTTGCGGCGTTTTACCAAACGCCGCAACTGCTCGACGTTGCGCGGGCACCAGAACGACAACTTGTCATTCAAAGAGGACGGTATGACCAGAAGGTCTATGCCGTCCTCTTTTCATGCCAATTTGTTCGCTCTGGTGTCCGCTCGCTGTCCGTCCTCTACCTGCGGCGTTGCCATTGTTGGGGTAGTCGTTGGGGCGTTCTTGTCTGACTAGTCGTTTAAGAACGTCCCCAACGACTACTTTCCGCGCAACAGCATTGTCGCAGCTGCGTTAAGCAGTGTCGCTCGTTACTCGCCCAGGATTAGCGCTGCGAGCTCGTCCTGGGTGTCCACCACGTAGTCGGCGCCGGCGGCTTCCAGCTCTGCGCGGCCGCGGAAGCCCCAGCTGACGCCCGCACTCTTAAGGCCGGCGTTGTGACCGGTCAGGATATCGACATTGGAATCGCCCACATAGAGCGTGGTCGACGGATCGGCGCCTAGCTCTTTCATCACATGCAGTGTAACAGGCGCCTCGGGCTTGGGCGGAAACGCATCGACGTGGCCCTGCACCAGCGCAAAGCGCTCGGAACCAAAATACTTCTCGATAAGCGGAGCCGCCGAGACGTGGTCCTTGTTAGTGAGCACGGCAAGTTGCACACCCGCGGCGCGCAAGCGGTCGAGCATCTCGATCGTGCCGGCATAGGGGGCGGTGTGGTCCTCCTTGTGCTCGCCGTAGTAAGCCCTAAACTCGGCAAGCGTCTGCTCAAACATGCGGCCGTCGCCCGCGTACTCGGCGGGCATAAAGCGCTCAACCAGCTTGAGCATGCCGTTTCCCACCTTGTAGCGGTACTCGTCGACGGCAAACGTAGGCCAGCCGTGCGTCTCGCAGGTATGGTTGCCGGCGGTCGCCAGGTCCTCGAGCGTGTTGAGGATGGTGCCGTCCAGATCAAAAATCACATGGGAAAAAGCTGCTGCCATGAAAGCTCCCGTCATTGGGTTTCAAAACGCACCCCATGATACTGGGCATGCGTGCCGGGCATGTTTGGAATCTGAATATCTTTAATAGCCCTGAGCCTTTGTCGTTAGCAAATTCTCGGCAGCTGCTCTCCTACGAGCATGTCGAGGATGCGGGTCGAGCCCCAGCCGGTACGTACGCGCACGGCGGGGCGGGTGCCCTCGGCAAGTGGCAGCACGCGACCGATGACGGCGGCATTCTCGCCGTAGCGGGCGGCGCGCATGGCGGCCAGCGCGGCATCGGCTTGCTCGGCAGGCACGACGGCAACCATCTTGCCCTCGTTTGCCACCTGCAGTACATCGTAGCCGAGCATTTCGCAGGCGGCCTGCACGTCGGGACGCACGGGCACGGCATCTTCGTCGACCTCCATGGCAACACCGCTGGCCTGGGCAAACTCGTTGAGTGTGGACGCCAGGCCACCGCGCGTGGGGTCGCGAAAGCAACGCGTGCCGGGCGCTGCGGCCAAAACGTCGGCAATCAGGTGGTTGAGCGGCGCGGCATCGCTTTCGATGGTGCTCGAAAACGCCAGGCCCTCGCGTTGGCTCATGATGGCGATACCGTGGTCGCCCAGTGTACCCGAGACCAGGATGACATCGTCGGGCTGGCAGTCTGCGCCGCTGAGCGCCACGCCCGCGGGTACCTCGCCCACGCCGGCGGTATTGATATAGACGCCGTCGGCCCCGCCGCGCTCGACCACCTTGGTGTCGCCCGTGATTATGGACACGCCCGCCTCGTGCGCCGTCTCGGCCATCGTCTGCACAATCTGGCGGAGCTTATCCATGGGATAGCCCTCTTCAAGGATAAAGCCGCACGACAGGTAGCGCACGTTGGCGCCCGAGGTCGCGACATCGTTAACGGTTCCGCACACGGCGAGGCGGCCGATGTTGCCACCGGGGAAGAACTGCGGCGAGACTACAAAGCTGTCGGTCGACATGGCGATGCGCCCGCTCGCGGGCAGCGCGGCGACGCCGGCATCGTTGCCTTCGAGCAGCTCGGGCGAACCAAAGGCATCTAAAAAGACCTCATCGATGATGCGCTTCATCATCTGTCCGCCGGAGCCGTGGCCCAACAGGACGGTGCTATCGGTGATGCTATGGGACATATCCAAAACTCCAATCGTGGGAGGTGTCAGTGCGCGGGGGCGTTCGGGCTAGACTCGGTAACGGTAGTACGCCGCGCAGCTGCCTTCGGAACTCACCATGCACGGGCCGACGGGGTGCTCGGGCGTGCAGGTGCGGCCAAAGAGCGGGCAGCTGCTCGGCGTAATGGCTCCGCGCAGCACGTCGCCGCAGCGGCATCCGCGCGGCTCAACCGTCGGCTCAACGGGCACGTCAAAGCGAACGCGGGCATCAAAGCGCGAGAACTCGGGGCGGATGGAAAGGCCCGAGTTGGCAATCGGCCCCAGCCCGCGCCACGTGGTGTCGCATGGCTCAAACACCTGCTCGACCAGCTGGCGTGCCACGGGGTTGCCGTCTGCGTTGACGCCACGGCGGTAGGCGTTGTCAATCGCCGGCCTGTCCTCGACAACCATCTGGACCAGCATGCAGATGCCCTGCAGGATATCGACCGGTTCAAATCCCGTGACCACGCCCGGGGTATTGAATTCGTCGACCAAAAAGCTAAAGGGCGCCAAGCCCGTGATGGTGGCGACGTGTCCCGGCAGGATAAAGCCGTCGATGACGGTCTCGGGATCGTTAGCGATGGCGCGCAACGCCGGCGGCGTGGTCTTGTGGGCGCAATAGACCGAGAAGTTCAAAAGCCCGCGCGCTTCGGCCTCCAAGATGGCGGCGGCGATGGTGGGCGTTGTGGTCTCAAAGCCCACGCCCATAAAAATAACCGGGCGATCGGGGTTTTGCTCGGCAATGTCGAGTGCATCGAGCGGGGAGTACACAATGCGAATGTCACGCCCTGCCGCCTTTTGTGCAGCGAGCGAGGTGGACGATCCGGGCACGCGCATCATGTCGCCAAAGGTGGTGATGATGGCGCCGTCTATGTTGGCGAGCGCGATTGCGTGGTCGATGTCGCGGTTGGCGGTGACGCAGACGGGGCAGCCCGGGCCGCTCAGCAGCTTGAGCCCGGCCGGCATAATGGAGCGAAAGCCATAGCGCCCGATGCTCACGGTATGCGTGCCGCAGACTTCCATAAGGTTGATGGTGCGGTCGCCGACAAGCTCATGAATGCGCTCGATGAGCTCGCGAGCCAGCTTGGGATCGCGGAATGCCGAGAAATCGATACCGGAGCGCGCCGGCTGCTCGGGCGCCACTAGTAAGCCTCCGCCGGGTTGGTGGTCAGCTGGTCTTCTTCGACCAGCTCGGACATGGCATTAACAAGCTCGAGCGTTTCCTGTGCTTCCTGCTCGTCGACAATCTGGATGCCAAAGCCGGCGTGTACGAGAATATAGTCGCCAACCTGCGCCGTCGGCACGAGTCGCAGCGACACGGGGCGCTCGATGCCCATCATGTCGACGGTGGCCTTGAGGTCGTCGTCGCGTTTGACTACTTTGCCGGGAACGGCAAGGCACATATTGTTCCCCTTTTATACGCTTTGCGCTGGACGGGCGCTCAATAATCCATCAGTTGATGGTAGCGCTCGCGGGCGCTGCGGGCAAACGCGCTACACCTGTGAGACGGCGGCTTGCGGGCTGGCCGAACAGCCTACTGCGATGCAACCTGCGCAAGACGAGCGCTTGCGACTGCCGCCTGACCGTAGGCGATGCAGCCGTCATTGACGGGTACGGTGTGGGGGACAAGGACAGTAAGGCCTGCGCTTTTGAGCTCGCGGGCGAGGAGCTGAAGCAGAAGTCGGTTCATGAAGACGCCGCCCGAGAGCGCGACGGTGTCGATGCCCTCGTGCACGCAGATATCGCTGGCGATGCGCGCCGAGGAGCGCGCGACGGAGACATGGAAATCGAGTGCGAGCCTGTCGGCGGGCGCTCCGGCTTCAATTCCTCCCAAAAGTGCCTCAAAGAGTGCTTTCTGGTCCAGAACATAGGGGCCGCCCAGCCACGATGGGCCAGATGCGAAATAGCCGGCGTTGTTGTCGGGAAAATGGGCGATTTCGTTGTCGAGCGCGCGCCAGGCGGCAGCCTCAAGCTCGATGGCGGGTTCGCCCTCGTAGGTTGCCTTGTCGCAGATGCCCAGAATTGCTGCCGCGGCATCAAAGAGACGCCCCATGCTGCTGGTACGCGGGCTGTTGATGCCGCGCTCGATCATGGTGGCTGTCACGCTGCGCGTTTGCTCGTCGAGGCTGTCCAAAAGCCGAGCGGCACCTGGGTGCTCGAGCAGACCGAGCTCACTGAGCAGGGCAAAGGCGTTGCGGCGGGCGTCGCGCACGGAGGCCGCCCCGCCGGGGAGCGCCCAGGTGCGCAAATGCGCGGCGCGTTCAAAGCCGCCAAGGCTGGCAACAAGAAACTCGCCGCCCCAAATGGTCCCATCGGTGCCGGCGCCGGTGCCGTCAAAGGCGATGCCAAGGACGCGCGCGTCGGTTGTAAGCTGGCCCGCGGCGATGGCCTCGGCCATTACGCTCGCGATATGCGCATGATGGTGCTGCACCTCGACGAGCGGCAGATTGCATTTTCGCGCCTGCTCGCGCGCCCACTGGCCCGATAGATAGCTGGGGTGTACATCGCAGGCCAAGGCGGCGGGCGCCAAATCAAAGAGATCTTCCAAGCGCGTGCGCGCGGCGTTCCAGGCATCGAAGGTCCCGCCGTTTTCAACATCGCCGATATGCTGCGACACAAAACAGGGCGCCTCGCCGTTCGTCCCTTCACGTGTGAGCGCAATCGTGGCCTTTTGTTGTGGCCCGCAGGCGAGCACGCAGGACGGAGCGCCGTCGAGCGCCGGCAACGGCAGCGGCTGGGGTGCATATCCCCGAGCGCGGCGCACGGGCATAACGGCGCCGTCGACCACGCGCACCACGGAATCGTCATAGCGCGAGAGAATCGCGCGGTCGTTACCGAGCAACGCGTCGGCGATGCCGGCGGCAACGAGGTGTTCCCAGGCAAGGTCGTCGTCGGTCTCGATGGGTTCTTCGCTCAGGTTTCCGCTGGTCATGACGAGCGCGTGCATACCGCAGACTTCTGCCGCGGCAAGCAACAGATGTTGAAGCGGCGTATAGGGGAGCATGACGCCGAGCTCGGGCAGGTCGTGCGCGACAGATGGCGCGAGGGCGAGGATGTCGGGGGAACCGTCGTTGTCCTCGCTAACAGTGCGCCGGCGCAGCAGCACGATGGGGCGGATACTGCCAGCGAGCAGATCGCGTTCAGCATCATCGATATGACACAGGCGCTCGGTATCAGCAAGACTACGTACCATGACGGCAAGTGGTTTGTTGCTGCGGCGTTTGCGACGGCGCAACTCGGCCACCGCCTGCTCGTTGGCAGCGTCACAGGCTAGATGGAATCCGCCCAGGCCCTTGATGGCGACGATGCCACCGCTGGCCAGCAGCTCAACGCAGCGCTCGATGATAGCGTCGCTGGCCTCGCGTGTGGTGCCGACGGCCGGTGTCGCGGACGAATTCCCGCACGCATTGCCGTTTACAGCCTCGCGCCACGTAATATGCGGCCCGCAATCAAAGCAGGCATCGGGCTGCGCGTGAAAACGCCGGTCGAGTGGGTCGACATACTCCGCAGCGCACTTGGGACACATGGGAAAACAATCCATCGACGTGGCCGCTCGGTCATAAGGCAGCGATCGGATGATGGTAAAGCGTGGGCCGCAGTTAGTGCAGTTGATAAAGGGGTAGTGATAGCGTCGGTCGGCGGGATCGAACAACTCGCGCAGGCAATCGTCACAGGTGGCGATATCGGGCGAGACGAGCGTCGTGTGCGCGGTCTGGTCCTGCGACGCCACAATGTGAAAGCCCTGCTCATCGGCAGCGCTCCAGCCGCCAGGCTCCAAATCCGCAATATCGACTCGCTCAACGCGAGCTGCCGCAGGCGCATGCTCAGAAAGCGCGGCAACAAAAGCATCGAGCGCATCGGCCAAAGCGTGCGCCTCGATATGCACGCCGTCGCCCGCATTGAGCACCCATCCACAAATGCCATGTGCCATGGCCTCGCGATACACAAACGGTCGCATGCCAACGCCCTGCACAATGCCCGTCACATGAATATGCGCATGCCGCATGCGACACCCCTCATCAAAACCGACCAAAAAGGGACAGGTTTATTTTGGTAGGTAAAACTTCTAAACCTGCCAAAACAAACCTGTCCCTATTTGGCAGGTGCGCTGCGGGAAATCCCGCTACAGCCCCAGGCTCTGCTTGGTGGCGGCGCACGTGAGCTCGCCGTGCTTAACGCCGCGCAGGCCCAGCAGGCGGTCGGCTAGTTCGTAGACGCGCTCGCCGCGACCCTTGAGTGCCAGGATTTCCAAGCAGTTGTGGTGATCCAAATGCACGTGCATCGTCGATACGATCTCGTCGGTGTAGTCGTGCTGCACCTCGTCCAGGCGGCGCGTCAGATCGCCGGTGTGATGGTCGTAGATCATGGTGAGCGACCCGATAACGTGCTCATCGGGCGTGCGCATCTGCTCTTTGGCGATCGAGGCGCGAATCAAATCGCGCACGGCCTCGGAGCGGTTGGCCACGTCGCCGCGGCGCGCGATCTGCTCGTCAAAACGGCGCAGCAGGTCGTCGGGTGCGGTAACCGAAAAACGGACCAGCTCGGAGCCGGAGCCACTACAGTGGCAGCCCGCGTCACCGTCCGCCCCGTGCGGATGCTCGTGCTCGTACTCGCAGCAGTGCCCGTGTTCGGCCACCTTACACCAGCTTCACGGAGCCGACGGAGTTGTGGTCGGCCTCGATGGCTTCCTCGTAGCCCTCGAGCGCGTCATGCGCCTCGTGGAGCGCGGCCATGGCGGCCTCGAGCTTGGCGCCGATGCGCTCCATGTCAAAATTCTCGGTCGCATGCAGCAGCTGATGGCTCCACTCGTGAGCGAGCTCGATGGTGTCGTCGACCTGCTTGACGCTCATGGCAAGCTGGCTCATGTTCATTCCAACATCATGCATGGGAAATCTCCTTTTGTATGGGGCAGTTCAGTGGTTCAGATTTTACTACGCCCGCTCTGCGCGCAGCTGCATAAGAAAACGGGTACGAGTCTGTGCGACCCGCACCCGTTCACTGGGGGCTGTTTGTGACTACCATACTATCCGTGGTTGCACTCGGTGCATTCAGAAGTCCGGCGAGCGGCGTAAAAGCGCTCATGGACGGCAGGCAGACGGCAACATGTAACAAGCGTATTACAGATGCTTCTCCAGCAGCGCCTGCAGTCTCGCCTTGGGCAGAGCGCCAACCGAGCGGTCAATCTCCTCGCCGTTCTTAAACACAATCAGCGTGGGGATGCTCATGACGCCATACTTCATGGCCAGGTCCTGGTTGTCGTCGACGTTGCATTTGGCAACGGCAAGCTTGCCCGCCAGCTCATCGGCAACCTCGTCAACGATGGGCGAGAGGGATCGACAGGGCCCGCACCACGGTGCCCAAAAATCGACCAGCACGGGCAGGCTGTCGTTAACGATGGAATCGAAGTTCTCGGGGGTAATCTGATTAATGTCAGCCATGGTGACCTCCATAATGCGACGCGGCTCGGCCGCGTAAAACTCAGTACGACCGTGCTTATACCCAGCCGCCCGCAAAACAACCACTCGCGGGCGGCTCTTTTATATAATGGTGGGCACGCAAACGATTGGAGA